>DYML01000063.1:7912-17053 GCA_020721605.1 Anaerolinea thermophila | reverse complement strand
ATTTTCTTCAATTATACGATATATTCCGTCCAAGCGTTGTTGTTGTGGTTTTCTTGCCATGATGTGCCTCCGTAAGATTGAATTCACCGCAGCGAACGCGGTACTTTGTCTTCAACTTTACGAGGCACATGTTGCAAGTACTGCAACATGGCAGGAGGTTTTCGGTTAGATTTTTGCTATCCTCCCAACGCCTTCCCCAATATTTCAGGCAACTCCCCCGAATATGTCAGCACCAAGCGTTGTCCTGCCCTCGTGGTTGCCATGTACAACTTGCGGCTATTGTCGCGGATCAGCATCTCGCGTTCTTCGTCTGAAAGCCGCAAGGATTGCTCCTCTTCGAAGAGTTGTTTCAGCCCCACCAGAAAAACGACCTGACTCTCCAAGCCTGCCCCCGCGTTGATGGTGGTCACACGCACATAATCGCCGGGGAAGGTTTCTTTTGCGTCAATCGCCGCGCCTTTGCCCAAACGATCTTCAATCGCCTGGATCAAACGCTTCACGCCAGTCCCGTCCGTGTGGAGCAGGAGCAAATGCTTTTTCGGGAACCCCTGCTTCACCAACAATTCAACCTCATTTGCCACGCGCGCAACTTCATCCTGTGAGCTGGTCAAACTGAGAATCTCAGGGATCGCGCCATTGGGCATGTTCAAAATATCGGGAATGAGCACATCATCATCCTTGTCCTCTGGAACACGCAAACGATACAGCAACGTGGCGAACTGCATGATCTCACGCGTGGTGCGGTAACTGCGCCTCAAATGATGCGAATGTCCACGCGCTTCCAGCCCAAGAGATTTCCACGATGCGCCGCGTCCCAAAAAGCCCTGGGTGGGATCCGCCACCAGAAACAAATGTCCATTTTTCGGGTGGAGCGCTTTCCGCACCAACTTCACCCACAGTGGAGCAAAGAACTGGGCTTCGTCAATCAAAATGATGTCATACTCTGGCAGTTTGACTTCGCCGCTTTCGATGAACTTCCACAACAGGCGCGGAACATCGCCCCAATCCAATTTGTTCTGACTTTTCAACAAGGCTTGATACGCCATCAATGAATCAAACACCCGCTGACGTAATTCCTCGTTCAAGCGGAATCCACGCCCGCGCCGCTCGATGGATAAGTATTCATTGCGAGACATGGGAACCTGATCCTTCAACCAATCTACTTCGCTTTGGAACATCTGCGCCGAGATGGTTGTATCCTGCAAATGTCCACGCCAGATTTCATCCATGATCTTCTTGCGCGCGCCAAGTGAGAGCGGGTCTTTCCACTTTTGATTTGGATGCCAATGTTGATAACACCATGCGCTGAAAGTTCGCCACTCGATATTATCAGGCGTGCGACCTTCGAGTTTTGTGAAACGTGATTCCATGTCGCGGCTCAAGGGGCGGTTATGAGTCAAGACAAGGAATTTTTTCTCAGGATAAAGATGAAGCAGTAACCGCAAGCGATACAACAGGATCAAGGTCTTGCCGCTGCCCGCCACGCCGTTGATGATGTTGAGGCGCATATCGGTTGATAATGCCTGGTCATCGTCTGGTAGTTCCAAATCCAGCTTGACCGCTTTTTCCTGATCGTAGTCCAGCAGGTAATCGGTCAGCCCCGCTTCCCTGCGCCGCTTGACCTCGGGGCGGACTGTCATATCCGCTGGCACCACCACTTCAGGCGTGAATCGCTGTCGAAGTTTTTCCAGCCAAATCCCAGCCAGAGGATGAGGCGGGAGGAATTTGTCCCAATCGAAATTTGAATCGGACTGCGCGATTTCTTTCCCCACCCAAAACGGATCACTCGCGCTGCGCTCCAGACGGCTGGCTTGCACCTGTTTGTCGTGGATGTTCGGGAAGATAACCAGAGTTTCAACTTGCTGATCTTCAGGCAGTTTCAAAGATTTCACAAATTTATGCAGCACGGCATTTTCATTTTGCCCCAGTGATTTTTTGTCATCGCCCAACAACAGCATTTGCGCAGCGACATTGGTTTGATCATCTGCCGCCGAACTGACCTTGACCAACAGAACTTTCCCCTGCTGATTGATGAGTAGAAAATCAGGCATATCCACTTGCCAGGGCGCGAGGTGATGCCAGACATAATAAGTATCAGGCAATGCCTTCAACGCGCGAAAGACGCGCAAGACTTCTTTTGGGATTTTCTGCGGGGGCGTTTCAGGAAGGATGTGCGCCATGCTGAATTACCCCAGAGCGCCGTTCGGAACCGTGATGTGATGACAACTGCTGATCAGGTCGCGGATCATGTCCAGCGTTTCTTTTTTCGTCTCGTCGAATTGATCCGCTTTCAGCATGTGATGACTGCCCACCAGAATCAGTTTTGTGCGCGGACGTGTGATCGCGACGTTCAATCGCTGCGGCTGAAAGAGAAAGTCTGCCATTTGTGCTGCAAATTTTGCGCTGGCAGTGGTGAACGAAACGATGATGACTTCGCGTTCCTGTCCCTGCATTCGCTCAACGGTATCCACGACAATCTTGTTGATGGACTCGGTATCGCCTAGATGCCTGCGAATCAAACTGCGTATCAAGGTTCCCAAGTCAATGGCTGAGGGCGCGGATGGCGTAGCGGTATGAAGTACATCAACGGCAGGCGGTGTAGTAGGCGGGATACATGCGGCGAGAATCAGGATAACAAAGAGAATGAGCATCAAGGTTTTTATTTTCATATTTTCCTACCGTATACCCCAGACTTGCACCCGCCCATCACCCACAGTAACGACCAACAGATTACCGTCAGGCGAGAAGGTCAACTGCCAAGGTATTGACCCTTCAATCGTTTTGAGCAGTTCTCCAGTGGATGCATCCCAAAAGTTAATGCCCTTTTCATCACTCGTGACCAGCAGGCTGCCGTCCGGGTTAAAAGCGATCTCTCGCGCATATTTCTGACCTTGCATTTCGAGCAGAAGTTTCCATGTACCGAAATCATACAAAAAGATTTTTCCGCTTTGGTATTCGATAAAAGCGAGAGTCTCACCGTTTGGATGAAATGCAAACGGGTATCCTTTCGTTTTCCATGTCCTTAATAATTTACCTGTTGTTGCATCCCATAGATATAAGGGTTGTTCCTCTGACGAGCCGGAAACGCCCAGCAGCAATTTACTGTCGGGACTAAAGATCAATTCGGTGACATATATCTCACGCGCCAGTTCAATCGGTTCGGATTCGAGATCATCCACTCCCCAAAGTAAAATCCTGCGGTCGGTATCTATGAAAGCCAGCAGAGAACCATCGGGAGAGAAACTCATACCCCGATTATCCCAATCAAAAGGTTTGTCAGAAAATTCTTCCAGCGTTTGCCAGTTGACGTTCTGCGAAACCTTCCTGCCCAACATAAGTTTTGTGGCGGTTCTATAAGCCAGCCAATTCCCATCTGGGCTGATCGCGGAATTAGCCATATCTTCATCGGGCGCTTTGATGATCAAAGGCTGCTCGGCAATAACATCTCCGTTCATTGAGCGGAAGCGGAACATCCCGTCATCGATTGTGACCAGTTCATTGCCGGTGAGCCCCAAAAGATTTTGGAACTCATATAAGCCGGAAACATTCCAAACTTCAACCGGCTGCTTTCCCGAAGTGACGTCCCAAATTTTCACCGTGTCGCCAATTGAAATCAACTGGTTTCCGTTTGGCGAAAAGGATACTTCTCCACCGTCTGGCAGTGTGTACAGCAATTTACCAGACTGTACGCTCCAGACCTGAATACTGCCATCCCCACTGGATGTCGCCAGTCGCTGGCTATCTGCTGTGAAGGAAAGCGCCTGATAGCCGATATCCCCTTCCCAGTGGTGCCATTCCCCGGTCGGGAGGGTGGTGCGTAACGTGGGCGACTGACCTGGCTCAACATTCCAAAGTTGAATGAGGCTTTTGAAGTCTTTTCCCGGCACAAACACACCGGAAGGTGCGATCTCATATTCATAGAACCAGATCAAAAGCGTCTTTCCATTCGGGCTGAATGTTGCCAACTTGGACGTCATTTCTGGTACTTCAATGGTGCGGATGATCTTTTGAGTTTTCGCATCCACTATGCGGGCGGTAGTTCCGCCGCCCTTGTAGAGCAAATTTCCATCCAGGCTGGTTATGCCATAGGGCTGATTCTTATCTTCCTTTTTATCAATCAAGGTTCCATCCCGCGCATTCCAGCGGTAGGTTGTCCATCCGCATTGCGCGGATAAAACCTGCCCATCGGTAGAGAAATGTATGTCTGCATTCCAGCAAAAGATGTCATCTGTCTTGTATAAACTTTGCCCGGCGGCGATATCCCAAACCTCTATTACAGCGTCGCTGATCTGCCCTGCCAGCATCTTTCCGTCTGGGCTGTATGCCAGTTTCATAACTTCTCCCTGTACGGGCAAAGTAACAAGCGGCTTGGAACTATTTAGGTCAAAGATGTATACGCTGGGATATCCGCCCAACGCAAATCTTTTTCCATCGGGCGACCAGCTCACGGTATGGATTCGTCCCAACCCAAGTTCATTCAACATTTCCAATCGGGCGATATTCTCTGGGCGAATCGCACCCACTCCTGCCTTCGACGGGCTGAGTGATTCAATGGGAAGTGGCGGAACAGTTGGTGTGGCGCTTGGCGCAGTGAAAAATGATGAGGCGGGTGTCGCAGTCAGCGGGGTGGAATCATCCGCGTGCTGCGCGACAGATGAAACATCCCAAAGGTGAATGGGATTCAGATAAGATTGCACAGCCAAAATCTGCGCGTCTGGACTCAGGGAGAGGTCATTGGCGTCTCTGAAATCCACTGCGGCGAGAAGTTGACCAGAAGCTGCGTCCAGCAGATCGATCTTTTCATTTCTGTGCCAGGCAAGCAATCGCCCATCGGCTGAAAGATCAGCGGCAATATATTGACTGTCGCTTGGGTTGGCAAAATCATATAGCGACTGCCCCGTAGCAGGATCGAAAAAATGGAAGGAATTATTCCACTGCGGGTTGGACGCTGGGTCAAGGTAACGATAATTGGCATCCCACTGCCAGACCAATCCAAGGCGGGGAGTGATCGTGGCTTTGCCATAATAATCAGGCGCGTTTTGGATGGAATACAAAATTTTGTCCGCATCCAGATCCCATCCCAAACGTCCAGCGCTACTGGCGTAGTATAGATATTTTCCATCGGCGCTAAAATTTAGCGCGAGCGGACGTCCGTCATTTTTTATCGTGAATTCCTGCTGCACAGAACCGGTTTTTGCATCGAGAATTTGGACATGCTCATATACTGCAATTGCCAAACGCTTCCCGTCAGGAGCATAGGCAAGGATATCAATACCATGCTCTGTTTTTACTTCGTGAAGTTTCTGGAAGGTTGATGTATCCCAAAATGTAAGGTTGCCATCAGCAGATACAACCAGTTGCCTCCCATCGGGAGAAAACTTGGTGTCTTGAATTTCATAGGCATCAATCGGCAGCATGGCAAGCCACTTTTTGGCAGGCACATCCCACAGGTGGATATTATGGTCTGCCACTGCCAGAATATCGGAATCCGGGCTGAATGCCCAGGTAGAGATCACGCTGTGATATTCTGGCAGAGTCAGGATGGGTTTTCCAATGCTCAAGTTCCAAATCTGGATGGTGTTATTCAGCAAGACCGCCATTTTTCGCTCATCGGGACTAACGAATGTTTCGGCAGTGAAAGTTGATTCCATGCGCAGATATGATTCACGTCTTTCGCCAACCATCATCTCGATACTGGAAGGATTGATGGGCAGGAACTGATCATCCAAGTCATATTCCTGAAAATAATTGGTAAACGCCTCTCCCACTAAAAGTTTTTTTTCCTGATCGAGATACACCACGCGCTGAACGCCTTGCTTGAAGTCGCGCAGGATAAACAAGTTTTTGCCGTTCTGTGTATCCCAAAAGCGCACGGTTGCATCGTTGCTGGCGGAGGCTAACACCCTGCTGTCGGGGCTGTACGCGACATCCAATACATCGCTGTCATGCTGGAATTTGTAGAGAAGTTTCCCGTTGGCTGTATCCCAAACCCGAGTGAAGTTATCTTTGCTTGCCGCCGCAATTTGTTTTCCATTTGGGCTGAAAATAAAAGCGCCAATATCATCCTGCGCGGACATATCTTTTTGCAGTCGATAAAGCAATTTGCCGTCTGCACTATCGCGCAGTTCCAGGGCGTATGCACATATTTTTTCTCCAGCACCAGTATCTTCACAAGCATCATTGAGAATCGAAAAAGATTTTCCGTCTGGCGAAAAGATCGGGGCAGATGAAAAGTTGAAGCCTTCACCTTCAAGCCAGAGAGCAAATTCTCCGCTCTGCAAATCATAGCGCCAGAAAGCGCCTGGGGTATTCCAGCCCCAGGCAATAAAAACCAAATACTTTCCATCAGGGGAAAAAGCAAAATAGCCAAGCGACCTATCTTCGAGTTCGCTATCAGGGATCGTTTTGACAACCTCCCAGGTCTGTGTATTGTGGAAGTGAATGCCGGTCAAACTTCTTACAGCCAACAAATTTCCATCTGGCGACCAGGCGGCATCGCTGACTGCGCCTTTGCCAAGCGTTCCAAGGTCAACTGCCTGCGGAGGTGGAAGAGGGGTTCCTGTGGCAGTGACTGTTGCCGTCGCTTCTGTTGAGCGGGAGGGAGTGCAAGCAGCAAGGATCACGATGGTAACCCCGATAAGGAAGGCGGTTTTTTTTCTGATTACATACATCATGATTTTTCTTCTTTGTATATGCTGAAACGTGGAATACTTTTAGGGATCGTATCTCATATAGAACTGGCTTAGCGTTATCAGCCCTTTTCGAGGTGCTTTTGGGGAAATTATGCTGCGCAAGAAGGGTTGCGCGAGCATATAATTTGTTGCCAATAAATCTCGGCACAGGTGGGATAGAGGGCTTTACACACGTTCGAAGGCATCACATCGGAGAAGTGAATTACTCAGTTTTCATCATTTGGAATACTTTCAGCAAACGCTGAAAAACGAAAGTTGCAATCCAACTTTATTCTCCATATTTTTTTATTTCGCTCGCGCCATGCAGTAATTTTATGTTTGTTATTTTTTTCGATTCCTCTTGCGCGACTTCTTTTCCTGTTTGTGCTTGTTCTTTTCTTTTTTATTCGATGCTTTTACTTTTGGCATATTACGATCAGTGAAAATACGGTTGGATTCGTCAAACCACAAGGGACGCAGATGAGGTTTTGTACGTTTTTCTATTAATCCCAACCTAATTTGAATATCTTCAAAGTCGCCATCAACTGCTTCATCAACATTGCCTGACTTAAAAGCTTCTTCTATCAAGCCAATGTGCTCGAGCGCGGCGTTCATTTGAACCAGATCCAAAATCATGCAACCGTTGAGAGACTCGTCATTTTCTTTGTAACCCTTTAACGCAACGGCAATGGCAGCGGTACATTCCTCTTTTGTTTCAGGGTATGCCTCCATCATCTTTTGCAGAGATGCGCTAGCTGCAACACGCGCCCAGGTTCCATGTCGTGTGTCGGCGAGATAATCTGCCAGCGGACGAATCGCAACGGGACCGACCATTGGAAAGACTTCAAATGATTCTTCCCCGTACCAATCGTCACCATACTCGTCTATCTCATGGAGAATACTCAATAAGGCGGGAATCGCCTCTTCGGCTTTGAGTTGAGCCAGCGCGCGCCAGGCGTGGATTTGACCATACCATTCGGTCAGGTCTTCCTCTTCTGAAATGCCATCGGGCTTTTCCATCCAGCGCAGGTCTTTGTCTTCAACCAAGCGAATCAGTTCGGGGATGTCTGCACGGGTGATTCCCATTTTCAGATAATCACGCCATCCTCGATTGTCAGGTCTTCCCAATGTCAGCAGTTTGGAAACAGGTTCGGTGTAGATGTGTTCGATCAAGCTTGTTTTCTCCAATCTCGAATTAATACTCACCCGCAAACTTCTCGTGGACCCAGAGGAACTCCTGGCGTTTGTTCATCACGCGGACGAGACCGCCAAAGCCTCGGTCTTTGGCTCTGAGCAGGGCGTGGAGTTCGCGCAGGGTGGAGCCGTCAGAGCGGAAGGCGACGCCGTGTTCGAGATGAGAAGAATCTGCTGTGCCGAGGAAATCGCCGATCTTGGTGGTTTCGCCGAGGGTGGCGTCAATGATGGATTTGCCGAAGTCGAGTTGTTCTTCGATGAGTTTGTATGCGGTTTCATCCAGCGCGAGTTTGACGGCGGAGGAGGCGACGGGGAGCACCATGCCCAGTGTGCCTGTCAGGAGTTTCAAATAGGGACTGGCTTTCTTAAACCATTCACGTTCCAGTTCGAGGTCGTAGACGCCCTTCTTCATGTCGCCATTGTTTAGGACGGGGAGCGGCAGGCGCGAATGTTCGCACCATAAGACGAGGCGGAACTTTTCACGAATCCAGGTTTTGGGATTGAACGCGCTGCGGTCAACGGGGAAGAAACTGAACAGGCGCGGACCTTCTTTGGCTTCGTCGGTGAGGACTTGCAGGAGGTCGGTGTAGGTTTTGTCCACTTGGGAGAGAATGCGGCGCGAGGTGACGTTGACTTCATCCAGTTTGTCTTTGATGGCGGTGAATTCGGATTGCAACTCAACGAGCGAGATTGACTGCGTGGCGGCGGGCGCATTGCGAAGAAGCGCGTCAATGTCTTGTGCTTGATTACAGCCAGACACCATACAAGGAAACATCGTCATTCCTTGTCTTTTGAAAGTTATTAGTTTTTCAACTTCAAATAGACCAGTACCAGCGTTATTCTTTCCGCACGGGTTGATACACGGAACCATCACGTCACAGCGCAAGCCTTCCCAAAAACTTTCGACGAGGAATTTCACTTCGCGGGTCAACATGCCGAGTAGTCCTTCGGGGTACGGCGAGCGGACGGTAATGCGGACGTCGTTGCCCACGTGTTCAAGAAACGCGCGGCTTTTGTATTCATCCTCCAGCACCAGCCCGCGCTGCCAGTGGACGCTGGCATTGTAATCGGCGCGACCGAGGGAATATTTATGCAGGCGGACGATCAACTGGTAGAACAACCCTTCGGCGCTGGCGGATTGACCGTTGCTTGCGTCTACGATGTGACAGATCTGCGTTTGTTGGATGTCGCCAGACGCGGGAGATGTTTTCCACGCGTTGGAAATATTCTGCGGGCGGATATCGGGGACGAGTTGACCGATGAGACTGATCGGGTC
>DYML01000063.1:0-7812 GCA_020721605.1 Anaerolinea thermophila | reverse complement strand
AGATCAGCCACACGGTAGGAAAGATCGAAGCGTTCCATCAGGCGGAGAAAGATCGGGTGGAGAGTCGCTGGGTAACGCGAATCCGCCGCGCGGTTTTTGTCATCCCATAATTGAGCGAGGCGCGAAAATTTGACCAAGCCGTGTGCGGTGCGCGTCGCTTCATCATCGAGGACGTAACTCATGGCGGTGGCGAGCCAGTCGGGACGGAGGATGACGATGTCGCGCAGGGTTGGGTCGTTTTTGTAATGCGTGAGATGACCGAGGCGGTGCGAGATGGTAATGAAGAGCCGCGCGATTTCATCATCCATGTTGTGGGCGCGGCAGATGTCGAGGACTTCACGCAAAGGCAGATACGGCGCGCCCTTGTCTTGCAGGGCTTGACGGACATCGGCAAAACTTTTCGGCACGGAGCGACCGACTTCGGGCAGGCTCGCGGCGACCTGGGCAATGGCGCGTTTGAGTTCATCAATGCCTTTGCGGTTGCCGTGCTCGTCGGGTTTACTTTCGACGAAGAAAAAGTCAACGACGGTTTCTTTGCCGAACAAATCCCACAGTTCCTGACGGTCAATATCGGGCTGACGCTGCTGCGGTCCGCCGTGCGTGGCGACGACGAGAATCTTCGCACTTGGCTCGCGGCGCTTGACGAGTTGAATCCATTCCTTGACCTGTCCCGCCTGCGAACCTTCGCGCGGTTTCCAGACAACGAGATAAACGGCGGGCGCGCTGAAGAATAACTGGTGCGTGGGGCGGTACACACGTTGTCCGCCGAAGTCCCAAGCGTTGAGGGTGATGGTGGTTTGGGAGTCAGGGTCGGTGAGATTGATAGGTTTGATTTGAATACCGTGAGTTGATTCGTGTTCTTTCCATGAATTATTAAGTAAAGCGTCTGTGAGACAAGTCTTGCCCACTTCACCATCGCCAACAATTATAAGCTTTGCTTCATTGAGGATGAGTTGCGATTCCGCTTTGGCACGGAGATATGTTTTGACAGCGTCAATGCCTTGTTCGTAGACTTTGGCTAGTTCGGAGTTGAGGGGATTGCCGTCGAGACTGAGCTCGCGTAAAAATTCAAGTCGAGTGATGGACAATGGAAGGTCAGAAAGCTTATTACGACTTCTTGCCATCCGAAGAGGTCCTGTTTTCTGAATTTCATTATCCGCCATTAGACTTCTTAGGGAAAATAAATTTCCAATAAATTCAGGTAATGATTCAAAATTATTAAAACTTATGTATAACTTCTCTAGTTGAACAAGTTGCCCAATTCCGTTAGGTAAGGTTGTTAATCGGTTGTCAGTAAGTTCCAGAAACTCTAATTTTGTGAGTTGCCCTAACGAATCGGGTAATTCTTCTAGTTCATTTGCACCTAAATCCAAGCGCCTCAATTGTGTAAGTTTTCCGAGCCATTCCGGCAAGGCTGTGAGTTGATTGTTCGAAAGAATCAATTCATTCAACTGAGTCAGTTGCCACAACGACTCTGGCAGTTCGGTCAGTTTCATATTGTTGAGGTCAAGTTCCGTTGCACCCGATTTCAGGGCTTCTTCAATTTTCTTTTCTGCTTCGTAATAAGCTTCATCGTGTGCCATAATTTTTAGTTTCCCTTTGTGGTCTTAACCATGATTTTCTTGATTTACTTGATTACCATGATGGATTACCGTGATTTACAGGATTTCTAATCAAGGTAATCCTCTAATCCTTGAAATCATGGTTTTGATTTGCTTGATTGCCATGATGGATTTGCCCTGATTAGCAAGACTCCCAATCAAGGTCATCCTGTAATCCTTAAAATCATGGTTAAGGCTTTTCATCACGGTTAAGTTTGTTGTTATGTACACGCTTGAATTGTAAACTCTTCGCGCCGAAATTGATCAGCAGACCAATCTCCATTTTAGACGCTTCGAGATAATTCATCGCTTGGGCAAGATGGGCGTCTTCCAATTGGATGACTGCTTTGAGTTCGACCATAATCAAATTTTCAACGAAGAAGTCAACCCTACGTGTGCCGATTTCCAGTCCGCGATAATGAATGGACATTTCCTTTTCGCGCTCAAAGGCGAGGTTATGATACGGGAATTCAATTTCCAGCGCACGCTGATAAATGACTTCCTGAAAGCCGTTGCCAAGCGTAGAGTGGACTTTCATGGCAGCGGCAATAATTCGGCGGGTCAAATTTTCGTGCTTCATGGCGCTTTTCGGCTCCCAATCATGGTAATCCTCTAATCCTTCTAATCATGGTTAAGACAGCGCTATCCTTCACATCTCCGCTGATGGAGATGTTTTTATTTTCAGAAGAGAAGGACTTCTTGGAAGGTGCATGTGGAATTTTGGCGGAGGTACCCCCATACATAAAACAACTCAGGCTGGTCTATAAGCCGCATTCTGTCCAGCGGATCAACTCCGCTTGTGCAGTCATCTCTCTGGGCGGCGCGTCGCCGCGCCGCTCGATGCAGCCTACCCGGGGCTGGCTTCTCCCACAAGAGGGAAAAGCACATGCGGAGGCGAGCAACCTCCCATCGTCCACAGACGATTTCGCCCCTGCTTAGCCTTGCTCCCGGCGGGGGTTACCTGGCCATTTGCATTACGGCAAATGCCGGTGGTCTCTTACACCACCTTTTCACCATCACCCCGCGCCCAAAGGCGCGGGGCTGTTTGTTTCTGTGGCCCTCTTCCGGCAGGTTCACGCCTTTCGGCGGTTTCCCCGCCCCGGTTGCTAACCGACGCCGTGCCCTATGGAGTGCGGACTTTCCTCGATCCCGTCAACGCAGGACCGCGACTGCCCAACCAGCCTGAGTTGATTGTATAATACACGTTGAAGAGATGATAGTCAACCTAATTACCTCGCAATTTTCAATATAAATTCGCAATCACGATAGGCAGCATTCTTCCAAAATTCAAATGCTGCGCAGACGATGACCGCGCGGAACATCCCATTACTTAAAGAGAAAATAATGAAATCATACCGTAAAGAACTTTGGTTTAACCTCCCAGCCCGACGTGGATTTGTAAACATCACCCCGCAGGTGGAAGACTGCCTGCGCGAAAGCGGAATCCGCGAGGGGCTTTGTCTGGTAAATGCCATGCACATTACCGCATCCATTTTCATTAATGATGACGAGTCGGGATTACACCAGGACTATGAACGCTGGCTGGAAAAACTTGCCCCGCACGAGCCTGTCAGCGGATACCGTCACAATGACACAGGTGAAGACAATGCCGATGCGCACATGAAGCGCCAAATTATGGGGCGCGAAGTGGTAGTAGCGGTGACTCATGGAGAATTAGATTTTGGCACTTGGGAGCAAATTTTTTACGGCGAATTCGATGGACGCCGCCGCAAGCGGGCGCTGGTAAAAATTATTGGCGAGTAAACCCCGTGAGCATGCCGCCCGTCTTTCATTTAAATATTCATCTACATCCAGGAGAAAATCATGCGCTTGAAAAATAAAACCATTGTCACATTCATTGCAGAAGGGGTCGAAGATTTGGAATATTATGTCCCGCTAATGCGCTTGCAAGAAGAAGGCGCAAAGGTATTAAGCGCCAGCCTTGACCTGAAACCTGTTCGCGGAAAAAATGGATTAATAATCACCCCAGATGCCAGCATCGAATTGCTGAGCGCCAGTGACCTGTATGCGCTCATTTTGCCTGGCGGCTGGGCGCCCGATAAACTCCGCAGGTACGAGGTTGTGAAGAATCTGGCGCGCGAAATGAACAACGCGGGCAAAGTCATTGGCATTATCTGCCATGGCGGTTCCATTGCAATTTCTGCCGGCATCATTAAGCAAGGACAGCGTGCCACAGGCTCAATCGGCATCAAGGATGATCTGATCAACGCGGGCGCAGTCTGGGCAGATGAGCCTGCCTTCCGCGAGGGCAATCAGGTTTGGGGGCGGGTGGTGGCAGACATTCCCGATTTTAATCGCGAGTTAATAAAGGCATTAACACAAGTGGAAACGGGGGCGGTAGAAAAATAAGTTCCTCTTAAAAAAATAACAGGGGAGACCCGCATCTGGAGTCTCCCCTGTTATACCGCAACATGAACAGGCAATTATTCGTCCAAAACCAAAACTGCTTCGCGCGAACAGGTGATCTGCTCAACCGCGCCGATCTTTGGCAGGTCAAGGAATGGATTATTAAACGTATCCATGTTGAATTTTGTGCCGCCAATTTTCACCCGAATACGAACAACGGAACCGAGGAAGGTGATATTTTCAATGGTCGCGTCCACCACGTTGGCTTTCTTTTGTTCAGACGCGAAACTTAAGCGCTCCGGGCGAATGGCAACGCGCACTTTGTCGCCAGATTTTCTTTGCGTCAAATCCACAGCAGATTCAAATTGCACGCCGTCAATGGAAATAAATCCGCTGGCGGGGTTAACGACTTCGGCGGACGCATTATTGAGCGAACCCACAAAGTTCGCAGAAAATACAGTCGTTGGAAAGTTGTAAACTTCAAACGGAGTTCCCACCTGCTCCATCACGCCTACATTCATTACAACAATACGGTCGGATATGGACAAAGCCTCTTCCTGATCATGCGTAACGAAAATAGCGGTGATACCCAGTTTCTTTTGAATGGCGCGAATCTCTGCCCGCAGAGAAACGCGAATCTTGGCATCCAACGCGGAGAGCGGTTCATCCAGCAAAAGTACCTGCGGATGAATGGCGAGCGCGCGCGCCAGAGATACGCGCTGCTGCTGCCCGCCCGAAAGTTGATACGGGTATTTGGTGGCGTGTTTTTCCAGGTTGATCAGGTTAATCATTTCATCCACGCGCTGCGTGATCATCTCCCTGGACTCCTTGCGAACGCTCAACCCAAAGGCGATATTTTGCGCGACTGTCATATTTGGGAACAGCGCATACGACTGAAAGATCATGCCCACGTTACGCTGGTTCGGAGCCTTGTCTGTAATATCTGCGCCATCCAACAGAATCTTTCCAGATGTGGGAATCTCAAACCCTGCCACCATGCGCAGGGTGGTAGTCTTTCCGCAGCCCGAAGGTCCAAGAAAAGAAACAAATTCACCCTTTTCAATTTCAAGGTTGAAATCATCCACCACTACTGTGTTGCCAAATTGTTTTGTTACATGTGAAATAGATAGGTAGGACATCAAAGATACTCCGCTAAATCTTTATTCTGTGTCAGCCATTTGCAGGTGTTTGGAAGAACCCCGCCCCACAAAGTCAATGATTCCCATGGCAGCCCAGGTAATGGCAAAGGCGACGATTGCCATTGCAGATGGCTCATATACCTTGCTGCGGGTCAGGTTTGCCATATAAGGTCCCAAGGTATGCTGAGCCATATAAAGGGCAATGGTAAGTTCGCCGATGACAATGGCAAACGTCAGTAATGCACCGGAGAGCAAAGCCACACGCAGGTTTGGGAATATAACTTTGAAGAGAATGGTAGTCCAGTTTGCGCCCAGGCTTTGGGCAGCCTCAGTAAGAGTCCGAACATCTATCGCTCTTAGCCCATTATCTACCGAACGGAACATATAGGGAAACGACAAAGCCACATACACACAGATAAGGAGAATCCTCGAACTGTCGTATGTGGCGGTTAGCAATAGCGGCGGACGGCTGTAGAGGCGGATAATTCCAAAGACCAATACAATGCCAGGAATTACGAATGGCAGCAGTGTTATAAATTCGACGACGGGTCGCAATTTAGGCAACCGCAATGTAACCCAATAGGCAGTGGGAACAACAATGAGCAGGCTGATAAATATGGTGGCAACAGCATTGACAATTGATTCACTAAAGGCGGGCAGGAAGTTGGTGTCGGCAAATAATTTTCGGTACGCCTCAAAGCCAAGAACATCCTTCTGCCCCCGCAATGACCAGTAGAAGGTAGCACCGAGTGGAATCAAAAAATAGAGACTCACCGCCGAAAATATCAACCAAGACCCCAGGCGCTTTCTGGTGGCTGATGGCTTAACTGCAACTGCGGTGGAAACGGGGGAAGGCATCATTTCAGCCACCTTTCTGAGCGACGCTGGAGGATTGAGTAAATTAGAATAGAGAATGCCATGATGATTACCATTCCCATGGCTACGGCATAACCAAGCCCAGGGTTGTGCAGGACATCCCCTGAGATTTGCTGCCCGATAAGGAGTGTCGCCAGGTTGAAGAGTCCGCCTGTCAAAGCGTAGGCTGTAGCGTGGGCGCCAAATGAGTTGCCAAAAAGTAATATCATGGTGCCTAAAATTGAGGGCATAAGCACCGGAAACGCAACGCGGCTCCAGTATTGAACTGGGGTAGCCCCAAGGTTTTCGGCTGCCTCGCGCCATTCGCGTTTAAGTCCATCGAGCGCGGGGAGAATAGTAAGAACCATCAGGGGAATTTGAAAGTAGAGATAGACCAATATCAGCCCCAAAAAAGAGTAAAGGCTAAATCCGTTTTTATAAAGTTCCACCCCAAACATCTTAAATAACGCTGTTACAAGACCCACACGACCTAAAGTAAAGACATAGGCAGAAGCAAGAGGAACCCCCGCGAAGTTGGCGGCAACGCCCGAAAAAGTGGTGGTAATCAATCGAAAGCGGGGAGGTAGCCCGCCCATGGAGACCACCCAGGCGATGAGAAATCCGATCAACCCGCCAAGAATGGCTGTCGTGAGGCTGATTTTAATGGACATTGCGTAGGCGCTTATTACAGTGTCGCTGACTAACTGCTGATAGTTTTCAAGAGTCAGCCCTCCATTTGCTCCTTCTAAACTGCGGTAGGCAAGGATTAATGTTGGAGCAATTAAAAATAATCCAGAAAACACAAAGAAGGGAATCACGCCAAGCCAATGTCCAAAATTGAGGCGTGGGGGGCGCGATGCGCCCCCCACGGTTACGTTGGATAATTGAGGATCAGAAGTTTGTGATGACTTCATTGTGTATTAGGGTTGCTTCATAACTTCAACACCGACCACTGTGGGCCAGCCCGCAGTAATGACAGCCTTGGCGGCATTAATTTCGTCAATCGACGGGAAGAAAGCCCCTTCCGTGCTGGGCAACTGTTCCATAATTTCGGCAGGAACGGTACCGGCTTCCAGCATGGCATTGTATCGGATCGGGTAGCAGAAGGCGGTAGCCCAGGCAATCTGACCTTCATCTGAGTACAGGTATTCCATCCACAATTTAGCAGCGTTGGGGTGCGGCGCATAGGCGCTGATCGCCTGAACGTACATACCAGCAATGCTACCCTTGGACGGGACGTTGGTAACTAAATCGGGATTGCCAGCAAGGGTTACATCATTGGCAATCGAGTTGTAGTTCCAGTCAACCATAATCGGGGTCTCGCCAATGCCCACAGTGCGGGAATCGCCATCAATCGGGACGAAATTGCCTGCTTCATTGAGTGACTTGAAGTAATCAAGCCCAGCCTGGGCTGCTTCCTCTCCAGTGGCGCCAGTTGAAAGACCGGCTGCCCACACGGTTAAGATTGCCGCATTGGAGGTCAAAGGATCGCCGGAAAGGGCAACCTGTCCATTGTATTCGGGCTTGAGCAAGTCAGCATATTCAACGGGGGGATTTTCCACCTCAGCCGTGTTGACGGAGAATGAGAGAACGCCGTAGTAGTCGCCATACCAGTAGCCTTCGGGGTCTTTGGCGCTATCAGGAATATCATCCCAAGTGGATACTTTGTAAGGTTGGATGACACCCTCAGCCTTGCTTGTGGGACCAAAAGCGAGACCAACATCAATCACGTCCGGCGCTTGCGGACCTGGGTTGTCTTTATTGGCTTTAATCGCCTCAATTTCCTCGCCTGAGCCAGCGCCAGGGTCAAGCTCATTTACTTCAATGCCGGGATATTTGGCTTTGAAGCC
>DYML01000062.1:8272-17053 GCA_020721605.1 Anaerolinea thermophila | reverse complement strand
CAAATCGCAAATGTGGCAGATGAACTGGCGTACACCACCCATGATTTGGATGACGGCTTGCGCTCTGGCATGATCACCCCGCAGACGCTGGACGGCGTTGCCCTGTGGGAAATTCTGCGCGAGACCTACAACTGGCACGGAGCAATTCTCAACGAAATGGAACGCCACCGCATGATCCGCCAGTTGGTCGGTTTGATGGTGACAGATATGCTGCAAGCCACTGAAACACGCATCAAAGACAGCAAGGTCAAAAGCGCGTTGGATATTCAAAAGTTAAAGCACAACGTCATTGGCTACAGTGAAGAAATGCAGCGCCGCAACCGTGAATTGAAAGACCTGCTTTACAGAAAACTCTACCGACATTACCGCGTGGTGCGAATGCAGGTCAAGGCGGAACGCATTATCTCTGACCTGTTCCAAGCCTATCGCGCCGAACCCGCCATCCTACCCGACCACGTTCAATTCTTCGTTGAAAAGCGCGGGCTGGAGCGTACGATCTGCGATTATATTGCAGGTATGACCGACCGTTATGCCATCGAAGAACATCAAAAACTGTTCAACCCCATTGAAAAACCGTAGTTTTTTTTTCAACTGAAGGGGGGACAAAAATTCTTCCCCCTTTCGTTCAATTAATTGCAAAGATAAAATCTTTACACGCCAAACACCAAGACAGGAGCATTTTACATGACCCAACCTAATTATCTTACACCCGAAGGTGAAGCAAAACTCAATGCAGAATTGCAGGAGTTAAAAGGAGCAAAACGAGAGGAACTTTCACAACGCCTGCGTTCCGCCATTCAAATGGGCGACCTTTCAGAAAATGCGGACTACCACAAAGCCAAGGAAGATCAGGGGTTCCTTGAGGGACGGATTCAGGAACTTGAAGCCATTCTGCGCAACACGGTCATCATTGAAAAAGGCGCAGGGCAGGATTATGTCTTTATCGGCTCGCATGTCACCATTCAGGAAGATACCTTCGACCCCGAAACCTATCACCTTGTGGGTCCCACTGAAGCAGACCCGCGCAAAGGCAGGATCTCACACGAGTCTCCCATTGGGCGGGCGTTGATTAATAAAAAGGTCGGCGAAATTGCAGAAGCCGATGCCCCCAGCGGCAAGATCAAGTTCAAGATTTTAAAAATCGAATAAGCCGCTTGGAACTTAAATCCCAAAAAATAAAAAGACCGCCTCGTTTTCGGAAGCGGTCTTTTTGTTTCTGATTTTTTAACCCTGTCGGGGCCAGATTGCCAATTCAAGGGTGATGCGCTCAAAATAACTATCGGCGGGCAGGGCGCTGTTGCCGTATTCCAGGTCTACAACGGTGGCAAGCAATTGCAGGGTTGCGGTTTCAAGCAAGACCTGCGCCTGCGGTTCAACGATGACCAGTTCGCCTTTGGGTTCCAGCCGCGCATGAATGGATGGATCATTAAAAGCGTGCTTGGACATTAAAACTTTGGTAGCGGTTTTGATGTCGTTCTTGTCGAACAGCCAAATTTCCAATGCGGTGACTTTCTTGGGTTCGCCAACGCCAATCGCTTCCGAAACGCCCACACCATACTCGCCCATAAATTCGCCTGCCTGCGTATCAATGCTGAACGATTCGTCATATAAATCATCGCCGAGGACGTAGGTGGTCATGGTTTGGGTAATGGGCGGGGCAAGCCCCATTTGCTCAAAATTGGTCTTCTCTGCTTTACGGCTGATCTCAACCGCCTGCATGGAAGGTGTCACTTCACCGCTGCCGCGCTTGCCCAACAAACGATAAAGGTATAAAACGCCGTAACCGACCAAACCAAGCAGTACCAGAATGCCAAAGCCAAGAGTGACCATCTGAATCGTAGACATGCCCGTATCTTCCACTGGCGCAGGCTGCCCCGAAAGCACGGTTGTAATCAACTCGCCATAATTTTGTATAACGGCTGGGTCTATAGTCTGCGGATTGGCTTGAATGGCGCTAAAGGCTGACTGTGCGCCAATGCCAAGGTTCTGCCAGCGCTGAACAGCCAGATTCTGATCAGGATTAAGATGATAGGAATCAATTGCCATGCGCAGGTAATCTTCCTGTAAATCCGCACGCAAATAGGATGGGGTGGCATTGATAAAATCAACCGGGTCAATGACGTATGCCCAGAGCAACCCTACAAACAAACCGCCGATAACCAAAGCAATTTGTACCCAGGGTAGTTTTTTGAGAAAAGCGACAACGAATTGCATACTGCGCTCCTTAAGTGTGACGTTTATTGAAACTGATTATAACCCGAACCAGCGCAGAGCGAGATGTCTATTCGCTCAAATGGGTCCGTTTTTCACTTCCAGCAAATACAGCATACGTTCCGAGTTGCGCACTGCTTCACTCTTGCGGATCGCAAACCGCGCCGAGAATGCCGCCTCAAACCCTGCGCGGGTATAGTCGGGGAAAATGTCTTCGCGCGAGGTCAGTAATTTTTGCACCTGCGAATCAGACTTCGGCACAAATTCAATCACCAGCCAGTTGCAATGCGCGGCGAAGAAATTTGCAAGTTGAGGCAATGGTACATTGTTGGAAATTGCCAGGTGGTGAATCACCGCCAGGGCAAGAATCATATCGGCGGGACCGCGCGCGCCAAACGAGTCGCGCTCGCTGTTATCCCAACCCAACGCGGGGCTGGGGTTGGTCAAATCCAAAACCAGCGGCAGAATGCTTTGCTCTTTTTTCGTTTTTGCCGCGCGATAATTTTGCTCCACTGCGGCGGGATCAATATCAAACGAGACCGTGAACGCGCCCGATTCGGCGGCTTCACGGCTGAACACGCCGGTGTTGCCGCCCAAGTCCCAAACACGCGCGGGCTTCTTTTCGGCAGTCCATTCCTTCACCAATTGTTTTTTATGCTCAAAAGCGGAATCGGTGTAATTCGTGTTCTCGTAGTAATCGCCCCATTCGGTGCCTGCGGGTTTCCAGGTTAATTTCCTGATCGTGCTTTCCAGGCTTTCGATCAAGCCAGTTAATGCCTGCCTGCTCATGCCGCCTGTGCGCGGTTCAACCGCTTTATCTGAATATTTTTTTTGCGCCCCCGCATGAATATGAATATGAGTCAGCAAGCCAAAATTGAAGGCGGTTTTTAGCGGCAGCAATGCAGCCGCCAGGTCAAGCGGAACGCCGTCTATATAAACGCGCAGCAATTGACTCAAGCGCACATCACGATATGCCATCAACGCCAGCGGCGCAAGAAAGTGCTGGCAAAATTGTTTGTACGCCACCCAGGGTTCGCCTTCTTTGTAAATTTCAAAAGAGAGTGTGTCAATCAACAGCGCCTTGCCGCGCACAAATTGGATGTTGTATGCGCTGGCATCTTTGAGCGACATATCCAATTTCATCGCCCGTTTTTGAATGGCAAGCGTGGCGAGCGCGGCGTCTTTCAACTGGCTGAACGACCATTCATACGGATACGAGATGAACGGCGCGCGCTCAGGCTGAATCACTTTGAATGCCAAGTCAATCTGCGCTGGAGCCTGATCCACCTCAACATGCGGAATCAGCAGGCTGGCTTTGACCAACTTTTCGTACAATCCAGAGTCCATCAGCCGCGCGTAATCTTTGGCGTATGCGCGGTTGATCTGTCGGTACAAGATTCCACTGTCAGTAAACAGAAATCCGCTGGGGTCGCGGAAGGAGGCAGAAAGTTGCTCAGATTTGGACATCGTCTGAATCGGTATCCTCATCTTCTGATTTTGGTTTCACTCCAAAATATTTCTTTATGCTGCCCCACGAAGCGCGGAGCGCAACTCCCAACCCCAGCAGGGCAGCGATTGCAATTTGGATGATAAAACTCCCTGAGCCAGGGTCGAGATAGGGAAGCGGTGTAAAGTGCATTTTTTCTCCTTACAAGTGACAGTCACCTTATCATTCTACAATTTCGGGTACGATCTCTTCCAGCAGGAAGGATTCCTGGCAGTTGATGCATTGCGCTTCGCGCTTATTGGCGATGACCAACATGCCCTTGCATTTGGGACACGGCACCGCAAGCGGTCTTTTCCACGAAGTGAAATCACAATTGGGGTAATTAACACAACCGAAGAAGGTGCGTCCCTTGCGGGTTTTTCGTTCGACCAAATCGCCGCCGTCGGTGGGACATGAAACGCCAATCTTCAACAGCCAGGGTTCAGTGTAGCGGCATTCAGGAAACCCGCTGCATGAAATAAACTTGCCAAAACGCCCATAGCGGATCACCAGTTCCTTGCCGCAGGTTGGGCAGGCGCGACCAATCGGTTCGGGTCCGCTCTTGGTGACGGGCATTTCGGCTTGCGCCTTTTTTACATCTTCGGCAAAGGGCATGTAAAACTCGCGAATTGCGTCCGTCCAGTCCATGCCGCCGTCTGCAATTTTGTCGAGGTCTTCTTCCATGTGGGCGGTGAAGTTGTAGTCCACCACTTCAGGGAAGTATTCCACCATCAGGTCGTTGACTTGCAAGCCTGTGTCGGTGGGAATGAGGCGTTTGTCCACGCGCTCGACATAGCCGCGCTGTTGAATGGTGGAAATGGTCGGCGCGTAGGTGGACGGGCGACCAATACCGTTCTCTTCCAACGATTGCACGAGTGACGCTTCGGAGAAGCGCGGCGGCGGCTGGGTAAAATGTTGTTCGGGAATCAGCCGCACCAATTCTTGTCCCTGTCCTTCGGCGATGCCGACAGGAATTTTCACGTTCTCTTCGTCATCTTCTGTTTTAACATCTTCATTTTTGGCTTCTTCGTAGACCACCAAAAAGCCGGAGAATTTCACCGCAGAACCAGAGGCGCGCATGAGATATTCGTGCGCAGTCGTTTTGCCTGTGACTTCCACTTGCAAGGTGTCGAACACAGCCGATTCCATTTGCGAGGCGACAAAGCGCTGCCAGATCAACCGATACAATTTGAACATGGCGGGGTCAAGAAAGTTTTTTACTTTTTCAGGGTCACGCATCGCAGAAGTCGGGCGGATGGCTTCATGCGCTTCCTGCGCGCCCGCAGACTTTGTTTTGTAAATGGGAGATTCAGCAGGCAGATAATCCTTGCCATATTTGCCCATCACATATTCACGCGCTTCACCTTGCGCGATGGTCGAGACGTTCATCGAGTCGGTACGCATGTAGGTGATCAGACCTGTCGTGCCGCCTTCGCCGATGTCCTGCCCTTCATACAGCCCCTGCGCCAGACCCATCGTGCGCTTGGCGGTGAATCCAAGTTTACGCGAGGCTTCCTGCTGCAAAGTGGATGTGGTGAACGGGGCAGACGGTTTGCGCCTGCGCTCGCCGCGTTTGACTTTTGTAACCGAGTAGGCGGCAGTTTCCATGTCAATCAAAATCGGCTTGACCACAGCCTCGCTGACAAGTTCGGGGTCTTTTTCGTCAATCCGCGCCAGTTTGGCGAGGAAGGATGACTTGGCGCTGCCGTGCTTGAGTTCGCCATGAATAGACCAATATTCGACGGGCTTGAAATCATCAACTTCGCGTTCACGCTCCACAATAAGCCGCAGAGCCACCGATTGCACCCGCCCGGCAGAGAGCCGCCCGCGCACTTTTTCCCACAAAATGGGGCTGATACTGTAGCCGACGAGACGATCCAACACGCGGCGCGCCTGCTGGGCATTAACCAAATCCATGTTGATCTCGCGCGGGTGCGCAAACGCTTCGGCTACGGCAGGCGCAGTAATTTCATGGAAGACCACACGCTTGGTGCGATCCATGTCAATCTGCGCGGCTTCCGCCAAATGCCAGGAAATGGATTCGCCCTCGCGGTCAGGATCGGTGGCGAGGAAGATTTCATCGGCAGTGGCAGCCAGTTTCTTGAGCTCCTTAACGACATCCTTCTTTTCATTTGGCACACGATATTTAGGCGCGAAGTTGTTTTCCACATCCACCGATAATTGAGATTTAAGAAGGTCGCGCACATGCCCCACCGAAGCGCGGACTGTGTAACCTTTGCCGAGAAAACGCCCAACGGTTTTTGCTTTGGCGGGTGATTCCACAATCACCAGTTTGCCTTCGCGTTTGACAACCTTTGCGGGGCGCGGGGGCGCCACCATGTCGGCGTGGGCTTCGGTCTTGCCCATGCGAAACATTTTTGTGCCGCACACGGGGCAAGTCCCCGTCGTCACCGCAGAACTTTTGGCATTAAACCCTGCCAGGGGGTCTTTTATTTCTCTTTTGTCCTTACACTTCATGCAATACGCTTCCATCTATCCTCCGCGCAAAATGCGCTTTTTTTTCAATACGGGATTTCTGCTTCCATCGGACACGCATTCTACGCAATATTGATAAATTTTACAAATGCAATTTCAGGCTCGCAGGGTTTTGAAGACCTTGCGAGCCTTTTCATCTTCTATAAATATTTGTCTTGGCGGTGTTTTTTCAAATGCTCCACCACGTCTTTTACCTTTTGAGACTGGTCGGTTTTGCAAACCATCAAGACATCGCCGCCGTCAATAATTACCATGTCATCCACGCCGATGGTTACAATCAAACGGTCATTGCCGCCGCCATAGACCAATGTGTTATGCGTTTCATACGAGAGGTGCAAATTGCTGTTGGTTGCAATATTACCATTCATGTCGGGCAGAAGCACCTCAAAGAGCGAAGACCACATGCCCACGTCACTCCAGCCCAGCCCGCTGGCAGGCAGCACCGCAACCCGTTCTGCGTTTTCCATCACGCCGTAATCCACGGTAATGTTTTTAAGTTCCTTCCAATTTTCATGCAATACGGCTGCCTGTTGATCTGTTCCCCAGACGGCGGAGATTTTCTTCAATGCGCCGCCCAGTTCGGGTAATTGGCGGTCAATCTCTTTCAGAATTGAATCGGCGCGCCAAATAAACATGCCGCTATTCCACGAGTGGTCGCCGGTGCGCAATAATTTTTGGGCAGTCTGCTCGTCTGGTTTTTCTTTGAAGTTGCGTACCTGATAGGTGGGATATTTATAGTTGCCTTCTAGCGGCGCGCCCTGTTGAATGTAGCCATAGGCCGTGGAAGGCTGGGTCGGCGTAATGCCTAGCGTAACCAAATAGCCATGTTCCGCCACATCAAAAGCGGCGTTGAGCAGGTAATGAAACAGGTCGCGGTTGCGAATAAAATGATCGGCAGGCAAGACCGCCATACGCGCATTCTTATCCCGCTGATATAAGACAGATGCCGCCAGCCCGACGACCGAGGCAGTGCCGCGCGGCGCTGATTCGATGAGATAATTTTCGGGTGGAATTTGCGGAGCCTGCAAGCGCATCTCGCGCGCCTGCTCTTCAACCGTCACGACAAAAATTTGAGCGGGGGAAAATAAATTTTCCAAACGCCGCACCGTACCCTGAAACAAAGTATCCTGCCCCAATAAGGGCAGCAGTTGTTTTGGTTTTTCTTGTCGCGAAACGGGCCAGAGGCGCGTTCCACCGCCACCCGCCATAATGACTGCGTAGGTATGTTCTGTCATTTTTTATGTATTCCTTGTGGAAGTAATTGCGCCATTCACTGATTAAAGATGGCGGACAAAGATTTCACAAATCGGGTTACTTGCCCGCCGTCTGTTTCTCTGCCCGATATTCGCCAGCCAATTCTCTTACGGCAACATAATTCATGCCGCCCACCTGGCGCACCATGCCTTTTAATTCCATCAAAGCCAGTGTAGCAGAAACCCGCTCAATGGGCAAATTGGCTTGACTGCGAATTTCATCCACATGCAATGGTTCGCCGCCAAGCACATTGAGCAAACGCGCTTCGGTTTCATCTGCGGGAATGACCTTGCGTGCGGCTTTGTGTTCGCCAATGCGCGTAAAATCCAGGGCTTGCATAATGTCATTCACGCTCAACAAGGGTTGTGCGCCATTTTGAATTAATTTATTTGTGCCTTTGCTTTGCGGCGCAAGGATACTGCCTGGCACTGCAAAAATCTCGCGCCCTTGCACAGCGGCAAATTCGGCGGTAATTAATGCGCCGCTCGTTTCGCCTGCTTCAATTACAACCACAGCCAAAGATAAGCCGGAGATAATTCGATTGCGGGGAGGAAAGTTAGAGGCAGCGGGCGGGGTGCCGGGCGCGTAGTCGCTGAGGATTGCGCCGCGCTCGATCATTTGCTCTGCCAGTTTTTGGTGTTCGGGCGGGTATATTTTATCCACCCCTGACCCCAAAACTCCCAGGGTGCGCCCGCCTGCTTTTAGTGCGGTCTGATGCGCAATGGCGTCTACGCCGCGCGCCAAGCCGCTGACCACCGTAATGCCATTTGCGGCAAGGAAGGAGGCAAGTTCTTCGGTTACTTGCCGTCCGTAGGGCGTTACGCGGCGCGTGCCAACAATGGCAACCGCAAACAGGTCGTCAGATAAATATTCGCCGCGAATATATAAAACGGGCGGCGATTGATCCACTTCTTTTAATCTTGCGGGGTATTCTTTGTCTTGCCAGGTGAGAATTTTTATCCCCTGCGCTTCGATCTTTGCCCAAACCTGGTCCAGGTCAATTTTTTGGCGGGCAGCGAGAACGCGCTCTGCCAGTTTTAATCCCAAACCAGATTGGACTAAACTGGCTTGGTCTGCATTCCAGGCAGATTGGAGGTCACCAAAGTGCGAGACCAATGCCTGCATTCGCACCGCGCCAATGTCTTTGATGAGATTAAAACCAACCCAATATTTTTTGTCGTTCATAACATACTGCGCGGGTTCTTCAGGCGCGCCTACTATAAACCGTCCAGCAGGTGAACTTTCAAGGTGCGCTGATTCATGTCGAGGTTAAGGATGACAGAGGGGATGGCGGGCAGGAGAATCTCTTTTCCATCTTCCGCCCGAACAACGTA
>DYML01000062.1:0-8172 GCA_020721605.1 Anaerolinea thermophila | reverse complement strand
CGGCGCAGATACCCAATGACTAAATGGACAGGCTCGCCAGTTGGCGAGCCTGATGGTTGCTGTTTAAGGGCGGTCATTGGGGTTCCATTACGTCGAGTGTGGCTTGTTTATCTTCGCGCTCGGCTGCCACGCGGAGCAAGGTGCGAATGGAGTTTGCTACTTTTCCATTTTTGCCGATCACACGTCCCATGTCATCTTTGGTTACGCTCAGTTCAATGCGAACACGAGAGCCGCCGCCGTTTTGACGTACTTTTACTTCTTCGGGGTGGTCTACAAGGGATTTGGCGATAAATTCAATAAGTTCTTTCATCATTGCCTTCTATAAAAGAGAAATTTCACCACAGAGCGCAGAAGAGTGCGGAGAAACTGCTTTTCAAATCTCCATCTCCACGTTTCTGTGGTGAATGTTTTTAAAAACTTTTAGTTGGCGGTTGTGCGAAGAGGGGCGCCGCGTTTGGCTTCGGCTTGAATCGCTTCGGCGACGAGGGCTTCAATGGCTTCACCTTGTTTGAAGCGTTCAAAGCGCGCCTGGGTGCCGGAGGTCTTAAAAATCTGAGCCACAGAATCTGTGGGCAGGGCGCCGTTTTTCATCCAATGGAAAACACGGTCTTCCTTGATGTGAATGGTGGCGGGATTGGTACGCGGATTGTACACGCCCAAAATTTCCAAAAAGCGACCATCGCGCGGGGATTCTTTATCCGCTGCAATGAGGCGGTACGTGGGTTGGCCCTTAAGACCAATACGACGTAAACGAAGTCTTACCATTTTTTACTTTCTCCTTAAGATATAGTTTGCGCCTCAGACAGGCACAAGAGGGTGCGGGCTGAAATCGCGGCGCATATTGTAACAGAGAATTACCCAAACATCCTTCCCAACCCTTTGCCGCCTGTTTTTTGAATCATCTTCATCATCTTTTGCGCCTCGCGGAATTGTTTGATGAGGCGGTTCACGTCTTGCACTTCCATGCCACAGCCAGCAGCGATGCGGCGGCGGCGGGAGGCATTGAGGAGGTCGGGGTCGCGGCGTTCTTTTAATGTCATCGAGTGGATGATGGCTTCAGATTGTTTAAATGATTTTTCCATCAGGCTTGGGTCAATGCCGCGCGCGGCTTGTCCCATTTGACCTGGCAGCATTTCCATAATTTGCGAGAGCGGTCCCATCTTCTTCATCTGTTTCATTTGATCCAGCCAGTCCTCTAAAGAGAAGTGACCCTTCATCATCTTTTGGGCTTGTCGCGCCTGCGCGTCCATGTCTTGCCCGTCGTAGGCGGCTTCGGCTTTTTCAATTAATCCCAGCATGTCGCCCATGCCCAAAATACGGGAAGACAGGCGCGAGGGGTCGTAGGTTTCCAGTGCGTCTAGTTTTTCGCCGGTGCCGATGAATTTGATGGGAATGCCAGTCACCGAGCGGATGGAGATGGCAGCGCCGCCGCGCGAGTCGCCGTCCATTTTGGTCAAAATTAACCCGGTGAGATGGAGAGCGTCTTTGAAGCCTTGCGCAATATTCAAGGCTTCTTGACCAATCATGGAATCAACCACCAGCAGAATATCTACGGGGTTCACATGGGCGGCGATGTCTTTTAATTCGTCCATGAGGGTTGAGTCCATCTGCGACCGACCGGCGGTGTCTATAATGACCAGGCTGAAGCCGCCCTTTTCTGCCTTGTCGAAGGCGCGTTTTGCCAATTGCGGCGGAGTGAGGGATGCGTCCGTCTCAACTTCAACATCCAGCCTTTCGCCCAGTTGCTGTAATTGCTTAACGGCTGCGGGTCGGTAGGGATCGCCAGCCACCAGCAGAACGCGCTCGCCTTTTGCCTTTAGCAGCCGCGCCAACTTGCCCGATGCGGTGGTTTTTCCCGCGCCTTGCAAACCCACCATCATAATCACGCGCGGCTTGGGTCCTGTTAAGTTTAGACCCACAGGATCGCCCAAAGAGGCAATCAGCTCATCGTTCACAATTTTGATTACCTGCTGACCAGGGTTAAGCGCCTTGGAAACTTCTGCGCCAACGGCGCGCTCGCGCACGCGGCTAATGAATGTTTTAACGACGCTAAAATGCACATCGGCTTCAAGCAGCGCCAGGCGCACTTCACGCATGGCGGCATCTACGTCCGCTTCAGAGAGTTTTCCGCGGCGGCGAAGATTATCAAAAATTTTATTCAGTCTTCCAGTGAGAGTTTCAAACATAGGTGATTGGATGTCCTTGCGAGGGGCGCTCTCCGCGCAACACATGCTAGCCGATTCCTTTGATAAGTATGGAACAAGCATTTTAGCGCGGAGCAGGGGAAGGGTCAAGCCGAAGCATTCCGCATTAATCATTCCTTTACACGTTTTACTTTACATAGGCGAAAAAACTCCTTATACTGGCTTGTGTTTACACTTAATCCACTTTCAACGCAGGGAGAAGGCATGGCAAAAGACACGGCAATCATCAACGACAGAAGAGAAATCTTTGGCTGGGCAATGTATGACTGGGCGAATTCTGCCTTTAGCACCACCATTGGCACCGTATTTTTAGGTCCGTATGTGGCTTCACTGGCGCGAACCGCAGCAGAAGCAGCAGGCTCATCCTCTGTTTCATTTTTGGGAATTCCCATTGCGCCAGACTCCTTCCTGCCGTATTGTATTTCGTTCTCGGTGGGAATGCAGGTTTTATTTTTGCCCATTTTGGGCGCAATTGCAGATTATTCTCATTTGCGAAAACGCATGATGCAAATTTTTGCAACCATTGGCGCGCTGGCAACAATCTTAATGTTCTTCGTCACAGGCGGGTTATGGTGGCTGGGCGGTATGCTTTTTATTGTTGCCAACCTCGCTTTTGGCGCAGCAATGGTTTTCTACAATGCCTACCTGCCCGACATTGCAAGCGAAGACGAAAGAGACCGAGTTTCTTCGTATGGCTGGGCAATGGGGTATTTGGGCGGCGGCGTTTTGCTGGCGCTCAACCTGGCTTTTTTCACTTTTAGCGAAGACCTGGGCGTACCCGGTGATTTGGCTGTCCGCATTAATCTTGCTTCGGCGGGCGTTTGGTGGCTTGGATTTTCTTTCCTAACATGGGGCAGGCTCAAACCGCGTCATGCGGCGCGCCAATTGCCAAAGGGTGAAACCTATGTCAGTATTGGATTTAAACAATTACGCAAGACCTTTAGCGAAGTAAAGCGCTTCCCTGAAACCCTAAAATTTCTATTGGCATATTTTTTATATAATGACGGCATTCAAACTGTGATTGCAGTGGCTTCCACCTTTGCCGCCGCCCCGCTCATTCAGGGTGGGTTGGAGTTGGAACAGGCTACGCTCATTGCCGTTATTTTAATGATTCAATTTGTGGCATTCTTTGGCGCTTTATTTTGGGGAAAACTGGCAGGCTGGATGGGAGCCAAACAGTCGGTGGTACTCAGCCTTGTCATTTGGGCTGGGGTGGTGATCTACGCCTACGGCGGATTAAAAGGCGAGACGGCAACTGCGCAGTTCTTTATACTTGGAATTTTCATTGCGCTGGTGATGGGCGGGTCGCAAGCCATCAGCCGCAGTCTATTTGCGCAGATGGTCCCTGTTGGAAAGGAAGCCGAATTCTTCTCGTTTTATGAAATTAGTGAGCGCGGCACGTCATGGATTGGTCCGCTGGTGTTTGGGCTTGCCAATCAATTTTTTGGCAACTTGCGCTACGCCATTCTGTCGTTAATCTTTTTCTTTATCATGGGTCTAATTTTGCTGCCTTTTGTCAATGTCGGCAAAGCCATCGTAGATGCAAAAAATTATGACGCAAATCAATAAAGCCTTTACATTTTTTTGAGTCGAACTGCGCAGACGTGTGCAGGAGGTCTAATCAATAAAAAAACAGCGCCGCAAAATGCTGGCGCTGTTTTTTTATTGACCTGCCTTTACTGACGTGTAATGGTAAACGGTAATTCATATACCCGCTTTTGATTATATTTTTTTTCGTAAACAATAAGCTGGTAATTTAGTTCATCTCCAGTAAATGAAAGTTTGAAGTCACCATTTATTTTTTTATTGAGCGCGGTAAAGATGCGTTCAGTAGCCAGGTTGAAGACCGTCACCATGTAGCGATCACCAATTCGGGTGGCGTAGATCATGCCGTTTACGGTGACATAGGCAAGAAATTTATCGTTCGGCGCCACCGCGTAGGCACCCTTTGCCAGCGGTCCCAAGTCATATTCCAAGCCGTCTTCGCAGCGCAGAATGTGCAAAGTGTCGCCATCGTTGGAGTCTATCCGAGTGACTACGATGCCAGGGCAAACAGACCATTGCGGAGTAGGACTGGGCGTGAGAGAAGGGCTGAGGGTTTCGGTTGGCGCAAGCGTCAGGCTGGCGGTTAAGGTAACAGGTACTACCGTAAACGTAGCAGAAGGCGTGGGGCTGTAGGTTGGGGCTGCCGAGGGAGTTGGCGAAGCGACCATCGGCGTTTCAGGTGTGACCACGCTAAGATTACAGGCGCTCAACAAAAACGCTGCCGCAAAAAATAAAGCCAGAAAGTTTCTTTTCCAAGTTAACATAATAATCTCTTCTTCCAAGCCGCCCACCAAAAATGCGAATTTCAGATGCGCTGCGCGGGGAATTAAGTATATTTTCAGAGTTATTCTTTGCGCAGCGCGGGGAACAATAACACCTCACGGATGGAGTGATTGTTGGTGAGCAGCATGGTAAGACGGTCTACGCCCATGCCAAAGCCGCCGTTGGGAGGCATTCCGTAGCGCATGGCGCGCAGGTAGTCTTCATCCAAGGGATGCTTTTCTTCTTCATCATCGGCGTAATCGCGTCCCATTTCAAGAAAGCGTTGTTCCTGGTCAAGCGGATCATTCAGTTCAGTGAAGGCGTTGCACAGTTCAAAACCAGCCACATAACCTTCAAATCGCTCCACAATGAGCGGATCGCCGGGGATGGATTTGGCGAGGGGTGAAATATCGCGCGGGTAGTTATAAAGAAAGGTGGGCTGAATCAAAGTTGGCTCAAGGAACTCACCCACCAAAAAGTCAATCATTTTGCCGCGCGCCGATTTGGGGTCGGGGGTTTTGTTGCCATGCCTGGCTGCAATGGCGTTGAACAGGTCTTCGGCGGTTTTGTATTCGGCAATGTCAATACCGCTGGTTTCGAGAATGCCCTGCCGCATTTCCACGCGCTTCCAGGGCGGTTTAAATTCCAACTCGTGATCGCCAAATTTTACCTTTGTAGAGCCTGTTACCTGCTCTGCGGCAAAGGCAACCATTTGCTCGGTTAATTCCATTACTTTCAAATAATCGGCGTAGGCACAATAAAATTCCAGTTGCGTAAATTCTGGGTTGTGTTTAAAAGAAACACCTTCGTTGCGAAAGTCACGCCCAATTTCGTAAACGCGCTCCAAATTACCAACCAACAACCGTTTAAGGTACAACTCAAATGAAATACGCAAATACATGTCTTGATCAAGTTCGTTGTGGTGCGTGGTGAACGGGCGCGCCGCCGCGCCGCCATATAATGGCTGCAAGATCGGGGTTTCTACTTCCAAAAAATCATGGTCGTCCAAAAAAGAGCGCAGGGCTTTGATCAACGCGGCGCGTTTACGAAAATTTTCACGAATCTGCGGGTTGACAGCCAGGTCTGCATAGCGCTGGCGCGCGCGTAATTCGGGGTCTTCAAGCCCAGCGTAGCGAATGACCGTACCATCTTCCTGCGTCACGTCTTTATCTGCCGGCAGCGGAGTGACCGATTTGGCTAGCAGTTTAAAATCATGCACATGCAGAGTAATTTCACCAGTCTTTGTGCGGAACATCACGCCGGAGGCTTGAATGAAATCACCCAGGTCAAACATCTTGTTAAAAAAATCTACACGGTCTTTGCCCAATTCATTCGCCCGAAAGAATAGTTGTATTTTTCCGCCCATGTCTTCGATGTGCGCAAACGAAACCTTGCCCATAGCGCGGCTGGCGCGAATACGCCCCGTAAGCGTGGCTTTTACGGTCAACACGGTTTCAGGGACGGCGTTCTTTTCGGCGGCTTCAAAAACGGCAATAATCTGTGCGCTCGTGTGAGTACGCTCGGCACGCGTTGGGTACGGATCAATCCCCTCGGCGCGAAGTTCTTCAATTTTCTGCAAACGAATTTTTTCAAGTGGTGAATAATCTGCCATAGTCTAACCTTCTGTAAGATGATTTTCTAACATAAAAAAAAGCCCCGCGAGCATAGCACGCGAGGCTGCAAACTGCGTCCTGCGTGAATATTAGCCAACCTTCATAATCTTAACATTGTAGGTGCCGCCAGGAGTTTCCACCTTAACAACGTCACCCACTTTGTGCCCTAAAATAGCCTTACCAATTGGTGATTCGTTTGAGATCTTCCCTTCGCGCGGGTTGGCTTCGGCGGCGCCCACAATGGTAAAGGTCTCAGGTTCAAAACTGCCTTCTTTTAGAGTAACCTTTGCGCCAACTTGAATGGCGTCGTTTTTCTTACCTTTGCCGTTTCCTTCGATAATTTGCGCAGTTGCCAGCAGCAGGTCTAATTCCTGAATACGTCCCTCCACAAAAGCCTGCTCATTTTTAGCGGCTTCGTACTCGGCATTTTCGATCAGTTCCCCACCCTCCATCGCCTCGTGCAAACGTTCGGCAACTTCCTGTCTCTTGGCGGTGCGCAAATGATCCAGTTCCTCTTGAAGTTTTTGAAAGCCCTCTTTGGTAAGGAAATTGGTTGTCATAGTGATTCCTGCTATATAGAATTTTGCATCCCTGAAACAGAGATGCAAGTGAGTAAAAAATTTTGGATGTTGCTTCCGAAACGCTGCAGTTACTATATCATAATTCAAAATGAGTTTCAAGACCCAAAAATACCAGAACTACCAGCGGGTAATGCAATGGAATAAAGGTCGGGCAATCATCCTATTTTGGGCTTTGCCGGCTATAGGTTGCTTCGGGTAAAATAAATCCATGCCCACTTATGATTTTATCTGCAACCAGTGCCAAAAGCGGTTTGAGGTATTTATAACCTTCAGTGAATACGGCAAAAAAAATGTAAAATGCGCCCACTGCCAAAGTGAGAATGTGCGCCGCCGCATGACCAAGATTCGGATAGCCAGGTCTGACTCAAGCCGGCTTGAATCGGCAGCGCAAAACTTCCCCGGCATGGATGGCGTTGAGAACGACCCCCAAGCCCTGGCACAAATGATGCGAAAAATGGGTGGTGAAATGGGCTCAGACCTGCCTGCCGAGTTCCACGAAGTCGTAGGTCGGCTGGAAGCAGGGCAAAGCGCCGAAGAAATAGAAGCAGCCTTGCCCGATTTAGATGTAAATGATACAGGGGGTGAATAAAAAAACATCGGGCGCCTGTACGGGGCGCTTTTCTTTTGGGCAATTATTTCTTTGCCAAGTACCTTTGCCTTAAAATTTCAAACATTAATACACTGCCAGCCACGCCCGCGTTCAGCGACTCGGCTTGCCCAGGCATGGGAAGGCTAATTTTGCCATGCGCTAATTTATGCGCCTGCAGACTAGCGCCCTCTGCCTCGCCGCCCACAATCAAGGCAAGAGGCAGACCCAAATCCATCTGCCAGCAAGATGTACCGTCCATGTCTGCCAAAAAAGACTGAAGCCCAGCCGATTGGACGACTTGGTCTATCTCAGCCCAGGTCATGGAATGGATCGGCAGCCAAAAATGAGCGCCCATGCCAGAGCGAACTACTTTTGGCGCAAAGGCATCTGTTGTTTCGGGCGGAAGGAGTACCGCCTGTGCGCCCACCGCCGCCGCTGTGCGCAGCAATGTGCCGAGGTTGCCTGGGTCACGAATTTGGTCAAGAATGAGAACAAAATCAAGGTGATTGGGAATTGGCGCTGAAGCAAGTTCAAGGACAGCGAGAATGCCCTGTGGCTTTTCGGTCTCGCTGATGGATTTCATCAGGCTGCTCGAAACCTCTTCGACATCCACGCCGTTTGACGTTAAACGCTCAACGACCAACCTTCCCCTCGCGCCTAAAGTTTCGTCAAATAACGCAAATCGAAATCTCCAATCACTAATTACCGCCTCTTCCACCAGCCGAGTCCCTTCGGCGAGAAAAGCGCCCGTCTCGCGGCGTTCTTTTGCGCGCCCTTGTAAAGCGCGAATCAATTTTAATTTAGGGTTATGAGGGGAAGTAATCATAAATAACCTAAGTTGCTACCTACCAAAGGAAGTTGATGCTGCAAGCGAGCAC
>DYML01000061.1:12294-17181 GCA_020721605.1 Anaerolinea thermophila | reverse complement strand
ATGCGCAACGTACAAATTCTCAGCACCGGAAGTTATGTTCCAGAACGAGTAGTGACCAACGCCGAAGTGGACGCCCTGCTGGGTGCATCTACCAGCGAGTGGCTTGTGGCAAATGTCGGCATCAAAGAACGGCGCTGGATGGCTGCGGAACAAGTCACCTCAGATTTAATTGTGCAAGCCGCACAAAAAGCAATTGAACGCGCAGGCATCACCGCCGCCGATCTTGACCTGATTATCGTCTCCACCGATACCCCCGATTATCTTTCGCCCAACACCTCCGTCGTCGTGCAAAACAAACTCGGCGCGGACAAGGCGGGCTGTTACGACATCAACTCGGCGTGTGCGGGCTGGGTCACGGCTCTCGATCAGGGAGCAAAATACCTGATGACTGAGCCTTCCATGAAATACATTCTCGTGGCGGGCGGATACGGCATGAGCCGCTTCATTGACTTCAAAGATAAAAAGACCGCCAATCTTTTCGCCGATGGCGCGGGAGCAGTCGTTTTAGGTGTTGGCGAAGAACAAGGTTTCCTCGGCAGTAATTTGCTGGCAGTCGGCTCCTTCCACGATGCGCTGGGAATTTACACGGGCGGAACGTACCGTCCATGCACGCCCGAAAACATGGCGCAATTCGGCGCGCCCAAAGTGGAGTTTGTCAAAAAATTCCCCAAGACTTTCAACACCGAATACTGGCCCAAACTCATGCAAGGCGCACTCGACAAAGCCGGGCTAACTTTCGATGATGTCAGCCAATATTATTTCACCCAATTGAATCTGCGCACCATTGAAGTGATGATGGATTTGCTCAAACAGCCCATCGAAAAGACTCACTGGGTCATGGACAAATGGGGCTACACCGGTTCGCCGTGCGTCATCATGGCGTTGGACGATGCGATTGCGCAGGGCAAAGGTCCCAAGGCGGGTGATGTAATCCTCTTCTGCGCCAGCGGCGGCGGAATCACGATGGCGTCGTCAGTGTGGAAGTGGACGGCGAAATAAAGTTACAGGTTGAAGGTTGCACGTTGAAGGTTTTGAACTTTCAACCCGTAACCTTCAACTTTTCAACAGTGAGGTCTCATGTACATCGGTGATTATCTTGCACGGCGCGAACTTTATTCTCCCGACAAACTTGCATTTATTGATGCGGGAAAATCTCCCGAATGGCGGCTGACCTTCCGTGATGCGAATCGCCGCGCCAATAAACTTGCCAACTGGCTGAAATCGCAGGGTGTGGAAAAAGGTGATCGTGTTGCCATCCTCGCCCGTGATGGATATGAACATCTCGATCTCTTCTTTGCTTGTTCCAAACTCGGCGCCATTCACACCGCGCTCAACTGGCGTTCGCATTGGCGGGAACTGCTCGAAATCTTCAATTACACCAATCCCAAGATTCTCATTTTTTCGGATGACTTCAAAGAAGGCGTCTCACAACTCACTACCCACTACCCACTACCCACTATTCATCTGGATGGAAACGGGATTGACGGAAGCCTGCCCTTCGAGCCGACTCTCCAATCCGCCTCTGACTCCGCCGTTACCTGCCCCAGTCTCGAAGCAGAGGATACCGCCGCCTTGATATTCACTGGCGGAACGACAGGTCTGCCCAAAGCTGCGGAAGTGTCTCACCGCATGATCGCGTGGAACACGCTCAACACCGTCATCCACGATGTGACGCATAACGATGTGTATCTCAATGTCTTTCCGATGTTCCACACGGGCGGACTTTTCGTCTATACCCTGCCGCAAGTCATCTTCGGCGGGACGACGATTCTCATCCGCGCCTTTGACCCTGCTCAAGTTTTGAATCTGCTTGAACGCGAGAAAGTCACCATCTTTGCGGCGGTGCCGACCATGTACCAAATGCTGACCACTGCGCCAAACTGGGACTCTGTGAATCTGTCCGCGCTGCGTTTCTGCACATCGGGCGGTGCGCCGTTGCCTGTTCCGCTGGTGGAAAAATATACAAAGGAAAAGAATATCCGCTTTAAGCAGGGCTTTGGCATGACAGAGTTCGGTCCTGGCATTTTTGCACTCGCGCCGGAAGACGCCATCCGCAAGGCTGGCTCGATTGGACGCCCCAACTTTTTTGTTGATGCCCAAATCATCGGGGAGCAGAATCAGTTCCTCGGTCCGAATGAAGCGGGGGAATTAGTCCTCAAAGGTCAGTCGTATTGCTCAGGCTATTTCAATAATCCAGAAGCGACAAAAGCCGCCACCGATCAGCGCGGATATTTTCACACGGGCGATGTGGCTCAATATGATGACGAAGGTTATTTTTATATCGTTGACCGCAAAAAGGATATGTTCATCAGCGGCGGTGAGAATGTGTATCCCGCCGAGATTGAAAAGGCGTTGTATCAGCACCCAGCCGTTCACATGTGCGCGGTGATCGGCTTGCCCGATGCGAAGTGGGGCGAGGTCGGCAAGGCTTGCGTGGTGTTGAAACCAAATCAAAGCGCAACGGAGGAAGAAATATTGAAATTTATGACAGAGCGATTGGCAAAATATAAAGTCCCCAAGTCAGTGAGTTTCATGGAAGCCCTGCCCATTTCTGCCGCAGGGAAAATACTCAAGCGCGAGTTGCGCGAACAGTGGATAGTGGGAAGTGAGTAGTGGGCAGAAGCCCGCTCTTACCAACCACTTCCCACTACACACCACCCACTTTTATAAAAGGAGAAAACCATGTCAACCGTACCAACTTTACCCGGTATCACATCCAAGGTCGTTGATACCCCTCGTTTGAAAATGCACGTCCTTTTCAGCGGACCTGAAAACGGTACGCCCGTTTTATTTGTCCACGGAAACGCCTCTTCGGCTTCATTCTGGGAAGAGGTCATGCTCAAACTGCCTGCGGGCTTGCGCGGCATTGCGCCCGACCTGCGCGGCTACGGCGACACCGAAGATAAATTGATCGACGCCACGCGCGGCATGGGCGATTGGATTGATGATCTCGCCGCATTGCTCGATACGCTCAAAGTTGAAAAGACCCACGTGGTCGGTCACTCGATGGGCGGCACGATTGTGTTCGGCTTGGTCGGCGCACTGAATGGGCGTATTCTCAGCGGAACCGTCGTCAACCCTGGCTCGATCTACGGCTTTGGCGGCTCGAAAGATTTGGACGGCACGCCCTGCTACGATGACTTTGCCGGTTCGGGCGGCGGCGTGGTCAACCCCGATTTTCCCAAGTTGATGTCCGCTGGCGATCGCAGTTCCGATAATCCGCAAGCCTCTCCGCGTGTGGTGATGAATGGTTTCTACTGGAAACCGCCTTTCGTCCCTGCCCGTGAAGAAGATTTGCTCACCTCGCTGATGACCGAAAAAGTCGGCGAGCAGAAATACCCAGGTGACTTTGTTCCGTCAGGCAATTGGCCCAATGTTGCGCCCGGCAAGTTCGGACCGATCAATGCGCTTTCTCCCAAGTACGTCGGCGACAGCGTGGAAAAATTCGTCGGCGCAGCGAACAAGCCTGCCATCTTGTGGGTGCGCGGCGATTCAGACATGATCGTCTCTGACAATTCCTTCTTCGACTTCGGCACGCTCGGCAAGTTGGGCTACGTCCCCGGCTGGCCCGGTGACGAAGTCTATCCGCCGCAGCCGATGGTGGGGCAGACCCGCAGCCTGCTCGAAAAGTATGCGGCACAGGGCGGCGCGTTTGAAGAAGTGGTCATCGAAAACACAGGTCACACGCCCTACGTTGAAAAACCTGAAGAATTCATGGCGGCGCTGAAAAAAATAATTAGTGGATAGTGGATAGTGTGTAGTGGGTAGTAATGATTTACTATCCACTACACACTGCCCACTGCAAGGAGAACTTATGCCTAAATCAAAACCCCTGGCGCGCGGAGTTGCTGTTGTCGGCGCAGGTATGTCCAAGTTCGGGGCGTTTGCAGAAAAGAACAGCCGCGATCTTTTTGTCGAAGCATTCAAGGAAATGACCAAGTCGGTAGACAAAGGCTTCGACCCGTCTGTCATTGAATTGCTTTATGTCGGCAATTTCTCCAGTGACCAGTTTGAACATCAGGCGCATATCGCGCCGCTGCTTGCGGATGCCGTTGGTCTCACGCCCATTCCTGCCACCCGAGTCGAAGGCGCCTGTGCCTCCGGCGGACTTGCGCTTCGGCAGGGTGTGATGGCAATCGCCTCTGGCATGGCAGACGTGGTGCTGATTGGCGGCGCGGAAAAAATGACCGCGCTCAACACCGCCGGCGTCACTGATGCCCTCGCAACCGCGGCAGATGTCCCGTTTGAAATTCCCGCCGGCTTCACCTTCCCCGGCTTTTATGCGGCAATGGCTTCGGCGTACATGCACCGCTACGGAATGAAGCCCGAACATCTCATGAACGTGGCGATCAAGAATCACGACAATGGCGCCCTCAATCCGAATGCACAATTTTCAATCACCATTCAAAAGTGGATGGAGGGACGCATTGCGGCGGCGATCAAGAAGGGCAAGCCCGCCCCCACCTGGTCTACCGTTTGGGATTTTCTGCATGACGAAGCCGGCAACCCGACCGTTGCGTGGCCCCTGCGCCTGTTTGATTGCTCCCCTGTCACAGATGGCGCCGCCGCAGTATTGCTCGTCGCCGAAGAACGGTTGCACGAATTCACAGACCACCCCATTCATATCATCGGTTCGGGACAGGCTTCCGGCTCCGCGCTGCATGACCGCCCCGAACTGACCGCCATCCCCGCCGCCAAGTTTGCCGCGACTCAGGCGTATGAAATGGCCGGCGTCACCGCCAAAGACATCCGCATTGCCGAAGTGCATGATTGCTTCACCATCGCAGAAGTCATCGCCACAGAAGACCTCGGTTTCTTTGCCCCAGGCGAAGGCTTCAAAGCCGCCGAAGACGGCGTAACCGCCCGCAACGGCGCGAAGCCGATCAA
>DYML01000061.1:0-12194 GCA_020721605.1 Anaerolinea thermophila | reverse complement strand
ATCTGCCCGAACTGCCACAGCGAAGAAATGGAATGGGTCGAGACCAGCGGCAAGGGAAAACTCGCGGGATTCACGGTCATCTACACGGGACCAACTTTCATGGCTGAACAAGGATTTGACCGCAAGAATCCGTACATCTCTGGCATTGTGGAACTTGAAGAAGGCACGAACATCAGCGCGCGAATCACGGGTCTGGACGCGATGAAGCCGAATGAGATCAAGATTGGCGCGCCGTTGAACGTGGATTTTGTGGAGTTTGGCGAAGGCGAAACAAAGAAGACGTATTTGGCGTTCAAGTCTGAATAGGATGTAACTGCAAAGTAACTGGCAAATGTTACAGTGAAAAAAAATAGTGGATCGTGTGAAGTGGCTGGCGGGCGGTTTTACTGCAAACCACCCACTACTCACCACCCACTGCACCAGGAGAATAACCATGAGAATGAAAGATAAAGTAGTGCTTGTAACCGGCGGCGCGGCAGGAATTGGCAAAGCAACCGCTTTGCGCTTTGCCGAAGAAGGCGCCAAAGTTGTGATTTGTGATGTGAATGAAACCATTGGGCAGGAAACGCTCAAGCAACTCGGCGAAGGCGCCGCGTTCTACAAAGTTAATGTAACCAGCCGTGAAGAGGTTCAAAAATGGGTGGATGATGTCGTTGCAAAATACGGTCGCGTTGATGTGATCGTCAGCAACGCAGGCGTTTTGCGTGATGGACAATTGGTCAAGGTGAAGGAAGGTAATTTAGTTGGGCAATTATCTGAGCCTGATTTTGACCTGGTGATCTCGGTCAATTTGAAAGGCGTGTTCAATTGCGCCCAAGCCGTTGCGCCGTACATGATTAAGCAAGGCGGCGGCGTGATTCTCAACGCCTCCTCTGTGGTGGGGCTCGACGCCAACTTTGGACAAACCAACTACGTCGCCACAAAATTCGGCGTAATCGGCATGACCAAAGTTTGGGCGCGCGAATTGGGCAAATATGGAATCCGCGTCAATGCGGTAGCCCCCGGCTTCACCGCCACCGAAATGGTGACCGCCATGCCAGAGAAAATTTTAGACGGCATGAAATCTCACACGCCGCTGGGTCGTTTGGGCGAGCCGCGCGATATTGCCAACGCCTATCTCTTCCTCGCTTCGGATGACGCTTCATTTATCACAGGCGAAGTCCTGCGCGTGGACGGCGGAATCGTTGTTGGAACTTAAAAGCAGTTAATAGTGGGTGGTGGGTAGTAAAAGCCATCCACTATCCACTATCCACTTCCCACTATCCACATCCCATGATTGATATTCTTGCCACTCGCGCCAACTTAACTCCCAACCGTGAGGCTTTATACGACCTGACGAGCGGAATTCGTTATACCTACTCCGAACTCAATCAACGCGCCAACCGTGCCGCAAATTTTTTGCATGAAAAGTACGGCGTGCAAAAAGGTGACCGCGTCTCCATTTTGGCGCAAAACCATATTGCCTATGTTGATTTATTATTTGGGCTGGGAAAAATCGGCGCGGTCTTTGCTCCGCTAAATTGGAGACTCACATCCCGCGAGTTGATTTATATCGTCAATGATTGTCAGCCCAAAGTGTTGCTCGTGGGACCTGAGTTCGTATCTGTTTATGACGAAATGCGAAGCGAAATCAATGTGGAACACGTCATCTCGCTCGAAGGGGCAAATGTTGAGGCGGCGGAAAAATATGAAGAAGCGCTGAATCAGGCTGCGGCGGAAGAAGCCCAGCGGGCAGTCATCGAAGCGGAGGATGCCTGCTGTATCCTCTACACCTCCGGAACAACAGGTCGCCCGAAAGGCGCCGTCCTCCCACACCGACAGGTTTTGTGGAATGCAATCAACACGGTGGTTTCATGGGGATTAAGCGAAAAAGATGTTTCGCCAATTTTGACCCCCATGTTTCATTCGGGCGGATTGTTTGTTTTTCTGGTGCCGTTATTTTATGCGGGCGGACGAATTGTGATGGCGCGTTCGTTCGACTCTGATGCCTCGCTGCGTGTGATCGTGGATGAAAAATGTACGGCAATTTTAGGTGTGCCAACCCTGTTTCAGGTGTGGATGAATTCACCTCAATTTGAAAAGGCAGATTTCCGTCACGTCCACTTTTTTATCAGCGGCGGCGCGCCCTGCCCGCCTTCATTAATTCAAGCATGGAGCGAGAAGAAAGGAATCGTCATGCGCCAGGGCTACGGTCTCACCGAAGTGGGCGTGAATTGTTTTTCGATGACCGATGAAGACGCGCTGCAAAAAATGGGTTCGGTGGGCAAGCCGATTTTTCACAGTGAAATGCGGCTGGTAGATGCAGACGGCAACAATGTAGCCGCTGGCGAAACGGGCGAGTTGATTATCAAAGGCGATCATGTTTGCGCGGGCTATTGGAACAATGAAGAAGCCACCCGTCAATCTCTGCGCGGCGGCTGGTTTCACACCGGTGACATGGCACGCATGGACGACAAAGGATATTTCTACATCGCGGGTCGCTTCAAAGACATGATTATCAGCGGCGGTGAAAATGTGTACGCCGCCGAAGTGGAAGCGGTTTTCCGCGAACATGCCGCCGTTGCTGATGCGGCGCTGATCGGCATTCCTGATGAAAAATGGGGCGAGGTTGGTTTGATGATCGTGGCGCGTACGCCAAATCAAAATATAACTGCGGATGAATTATTGAAATTCTGCGCGGGGCGTTTGGCAAAATACAAGATTCCAAAGCGCGTGGAATTTGTTGCGGCGCTGCCTTATTCACCCTACGGAAAAGTCATCAAGGCTGAATTGAAAAAACAGTGGATAGTGGATGGTGGATAGTGGATGGTGGATAGTGGATGGTTTTTCCGCCCACTACACACTGCCCACTATCCACTATTCACTGGAAATAATATGCCAAAAATAAAAACGAACAACATCGAACTTTATTACGAAACCTGCGGCGGTGCGGGGCAGCCGCTCGTGTTGATTTCGGGTCTTGGCTACCCACTTTGGCAATGGCACAAGATGGTTCCGTTTTTGGCGCAGCATTTTCAAGTGGTCACATTTGATAATCGCGGCGTGGGTCAAAGCGATAAACCTGCGGGACCGTACACCGCGCAAATGCTCGCGGCAGATACGGCGGGCTTGCTCGACGCGCTTGGAATTGAAAAGGCGATCATCGTCGGGCATTCGATGGGCGGATTTGTGGCTCAGGCAATGGCGTTGGATTTTCCGCAGAAGGTGGCAAAACTAATTTTGTGTTCAACCAACTTCGGCGGAGCGCGCCATGTCCCCGTCACGGCGGAAGCGATGAAAGTCCTGACCGATGTGACGAGCGATGCGTTGACTCGTCTCAAAAATGGATTGATCGTCAGCGCCGCGCCAGGCTGGGCGGAGAAAAATCCAGAAATGATCGAAGCCTGGATTGAATGGCGGGTTGCGAATCCGATTGAACCTGCGCCGTATCAAGCGCAGCTCGCCATCGGGCTGGGATTAATGACCGAAGCCGCCGCCTTTGAAGACAAACTTCCACGCCTCAACATTCCCACCCTGATTCTGTTCGGCGCACACGATAAAGTAGTTCCACCCGCCAACGCCGCCCTGCTGGCAGAGAAAATTAAGGATAGCAAAGTTTTGATATTTCCCGATGCCGGGCATTTCTTCCCGATTGAAATTGCGGAAGCCGCCTCGCACGCGATCACGGATTTTGCAGCATAAGAGGCGGTCTCTTGTGCTGATTAATCGAACCATTTATTTCACAAGGAGAAGAACAAAATGAAAGTTTTTCGAACGCTCGCATTTTTGCTGGTAGCCCTGTCACTCGTTTTAGCCGCCTGCGCCCCTGCTGCCACCGAAGCCCCCGTTGCAGCCCCCGAAGCCGCAACTGAAGCCGCCGTTGCAACGGAAGCCCCTGCCGCTACCGAAGCCGCCGCCACAGGTCTCACCTGCGCAGAGCCGATCAAAGTGGGACTGATCACAGATGGTTCCGGCGCGCTCGCCATTTACGGCGCGCATATTTTGCGCTCTTTCATGCTCGGCATGGAATTTGCCACGGGCGCCGCTGGCTCTGCGGGCGACAAATTTGACCTGACCCAGACTCAGGAAAATACCTTCATGTTAGACAATTGCGAAATTCAGGTCTTCGTGCGTGATGACGGCAGCAACCCCGAAAACACCGCCACCGTTGCCCGCGAACTGATTGATGTTCAAAAGGTCAATATTTTGGTGGGTACGGTTTCTTCGGGCGCAACCGCCACTTTGCAGGGCATTGCCCTCGAAAGCAAACTCCCGTTGATCGTGGCGCCTGCCGCCGCCAATGACATCACTGGTGTCAACTTCAACGAGTACACTTTCCGCACCAGCCGCAACAACTATCAGGACGCGATGAACGAGTGCGTTGCTCTTACTCAGCAATACAAATCCTTCGTCCAAATTGCCCCAGATTACGCCTTTGGAAAAGGCTCCGCAGCCGCCTTCCGCGATGCCTGCTCACTCGAAGGCGCAGAATTTGCCGCCGATGATATTTTTGCCCCCGCCGACACCACCGATTTCACTCCCTACATGGAGCAGATCGCAAACTCAGGCGCAGAGGCTTACATCGTCACCTGGGCTGGCTCAGGCTTCGTCTCTTTGATGCAGTCTGCCAAGGATCAAGGCGTAACCGAAACCATGTCCCTCGGCGCGACCTTCATTGACAACGTCCTCATGCCCACCTTCTTTGCGAATGCAGTCGGCACCACCGCGGGTATTTTGTATCACTACAGCGCCCCGCAAAATGCCGCCAATGATTTCCTCAAGGAACAGGACAAAGCCCGTTACGGCGTGATGCCCGATCTGTTTGATGCCGATGGTATGAACGCCGCCATCATGGTGGTCGAAACCATCAAAGCCACCAACGGCGATGTGAACGGCGATACGCTCAAGACCGCGATGGAAGGTCTTTCCTTTGAAGGTCCCAAAGGCACAGTTGAAATCCGCCCCGAAGATCATGTGGCTATTCAGGATATGTACATCCTCAAATTGACCAACGTGACCGACCCCGACGCCAACTTCTACGAATATGTAGATACCACCCGCCCCGAACCTCCCTGCTTGCTTCCCGAAGCCCTCAAAGATCGCTGCGGCGCTTTGCCCTACGGCAATCTGAGCGGACAGTAATTCCGTAATACAATGAGTCCCTAAAGGTTTCCAAACCTTTAGGGACTTTCCCTCACCCTAGCCCTCTCCCAAAGGTAGAGGGAACTCCCTTCCCACTACCCACTACCCACCAACCACTATGACAATGACCACCGAAATTATTCTTGAAACCCAAAACATCCGCAAGCAATTTGGCGCGCTGGTCGCTGTGGACGATGTGAGCATAAAAGTCCGCAAGAATTCATTACATGCCATTATTGGTCCCAATGGGGCTGGCAAGACAACTTTTTTTAATTTACTCAGCGGCAACCTCGAACCCACCAGCGGAAAAGTCATCTACAAGGGACGCGACATCACGCACCAGCCCGTCCATCGCACAATCCATTTCGGCATTGGTCGTTCCTTCCAAATCACAAACATCTTTCCCAATCTCACCGTCTTTGAAAATATCCGCCTCGCCTCGCAGGCGCTTGGAAGCGACAACTTCAAGTTCTGGCAGGCTTCTTCGCATTTCAAGAAATATGAAGAGCGCGCCTGGCATGTCATCGAAACCGTCGGCTTGAAGGAACGCGCTCAAACGTTGGCGCGTACCCTGCCGCATGGCGACCAGCGCAAACTGGAACTTGGCATGATCCTCGCGCCCGATCCCGAAGTCCTTTTGTTGGATGAACCCACCGCAGGCATGGCTTCTGAGCAAGTGCCTGAGTTGATTGCCTTGATTCAAGGGATTCAAAAACAAGGCAACAAAACAGTCATGCTTGTCGAACATAACATGAACGTGGTGATGAGCGTCTCTGATGCGATCACGGTCATGCACCAGGGCATGGTTCTGGCAGAAGGCACGCCCGCCGAAATCGCCGCCAACAAAGAAGTCCAAACCGCGTATCTTGGCGGCTTGTATGAATTGAATGTGTAAGAACAGTGGGTAGTGAATGGTGAGTAGTGGACAGTAGAAACCCGCCACCCACTATCCACTACTCACTATCCACTATTTGAGGTCTCATGGAAACTATCCTCGACGTACAAAACATCCACACCTTCATCGGTCAATATCACATTTTGCAAGGTGTAAATGTGCGCGTGCCGCAAGGCTCCATCACCGCGTTGCTGGGGCGCAACGGCGCAGGCAAAACCACCACGCTTAAATCCATCATTGGCTTAACGCCGCCGCGCGAAGGCAAAGTGATTTATGAAGGAAAAGAAGTACAGGGCGCGCGTTCCTTTGACATCGCCGCAAAAGGTATCGGCTTTGTCCCCGAACATCGTGCCATCTTCCGCGATCTGACCGTGGAGGAAAACCTCAAGATCGCCGAGCGAGTCAAAGGCGATTACCTCCGCAAGCGGGATTTTATCTTCGACCTCTTCCCCGACCTCAAACGACTGATGACATTATCTGGCACCGCGCTCTCCGGCGGACAACAGCAAATGCTCGCCATCGCCCGCGCCCTCGTCCCTGAAAATCATCTGCTCTTAATTGATGAACCCAGCGAAGGACTTGCGCCCGTCATCATCGAACACATGATGAAAGCTATTCAACTGCTTGCCAAAGATTCCACCATCGTGCTGGTTGAACAAAATTTTCTGGTCGCGAGTCAACTCGCTGAATATTATGTCATCATCGAAGAAGGGCGCTCCGTGCAGGCAGGCAACATGAAAGATCTCGTCAACGATAAAGCCGCCATTCATCGTTATTTGGGAGCCGCATAACATGAACACATTTCTCCGCAAAAACACCGTGCTCCTCATTACACTCGCCGCCATCCTCGCGCTTTTCATCGCCGCCGCGCAAGGCATGGAAAAAAAGGATTTCGTCATCACCCTGCTGCGCGGACTTTCCGTCGGCTCGCTGACCTTCCTCGTCGCCTCCGGCTTCTCGCTCATCTTCGGTCTGCTCGACGTGCTCAATCTCGCGCACGGCACACTCTTTATGATCGGCGCCTACATCGGCTGGACGGTCTTTGTCCGCCCCGATACATTTGTGGATTTATTAACTCCGCTCGCGCTGATATTAAGCGGCTTCGCTCTTGGGGATGTGTACCCGCTTCTCGCCACCCGAATCAGGTTCGGCTTAAGTCTGAAGCGGATTCTCCCCTGGGCATTGGTCTTCACTTCCATCCTGCTCTTCGGCTGGATCCTGCCCCGTTATCCAATCGCCATCTGGAACGTTGGAAACTACGGGCAAAGCCCCGTCACCTATTCATTCATGGCTGATTCGGGCACGCGCCTGCCCGTGCTGCCTGCCGCATTTACTGAAATCTCCGCCCCGCTTGCACTGATCGGGCTGCTGCTCGCCAGTATCCTCGGCGCGTTTGGACTTGCGCTGTTTAACAACACAGCACAACCGCTTAAATTAAACTGGAAAAAATTCATCAGCTTCGCAATTCTGCTGCTCGTTGCCCTGCTGACATTCATCTTCAACGATTCACTCACCGCCGCCTTAACAGGTCTGAGTTCAAACTGGCTTTTTGTCATTGCCGTTTTGGTCGCCACACTCAGCGGCGCGGGACTAGGCGCATTGATCGAATCCACGCTCATTCGTCCACTGTACATCCGCCCGATCTACCAACTCATGCTGACGTTGGGCATGAGCGCCATCGGCATTGAAATTGTGCGCGCCATTTGGGGACGCCCTGAATTCGTCATGCCGAAGCCCGCCTTCTTCAACGGCTCTGGCGGAGTTTGTCCCGCCACAAATTTTGCCGATTGGTGGGCAAATAATTGCTCCACGATTTTATTGCTCGACGGGCGCGTGCGCGTCTACAACGAGATATTTATTCCCATCGTTGGCGTGATTGTCCTCATCTCAATTTGGATGTTGCTGCAACGCACGCGGCTTGGCATGGTCATCCGCGCGGGCGTGCAAGATCGTGAAATGGTCGAAGCGCTGGGCATCAACGTGCGCCGCGTCTTCACGATGGTCTTCGCTCTCGGCGTGGGGCTTGCCGCGCTCGGCGGCATTCTCGCCGCGCCTTCGATGGGACTTTCCAACGCAATGGGCGAGAGTCTCTTCCTCAACGCGCTGATCGCGCTCGCCATCGGCGGCTTGACCAATTATCCGGGTGCGGCGCTTGGCTCGGTGCTGGTCGGTCTCATTCAGCAATTCATCATCAAATATGGGCAGATCGGCATCGCCATTCCATTCACCGATATTATTTTCAAACCCACGCCGCCGCTTGTGCCTGCTTCCACTGTCTTGCTGATGGTAATTATTTTGCTCATTCTCCCGAACGGCTTGCTCGGCAAAAAGGAATAGCCCATGACCCAACCAACCAACTCCCGCTTGTCAGCATTCTTTTCGTCCAACCGCGCGGCTTTGCTCACGCTGCTCGCGCTGATTCTTTTACCTTTCATCGTCGGCATGATGGACGGCGAATCTCCAATGATGGTCTTCGCCAACGAAAGCGGCAACTCAAAATTTGCGCAGGGACTCGCGATTGAAATTTTCATCCTCGCGCTCTACGCCCTAAGTTTTGACTTGATCTTCGGCATCACGGGCATGTTGTCTTTCGGGCATTCCATGTTCTTCGGCGTCGGCGCATACCTGACGGGGATTTCGATCAAGACTTTTGGCTTATCCCTGCCCGCCACGCTTGGATTGGTTTTCATTGCAGCCATTGTGCAAGCCATTTTGTTCGGGCTGGTTTTGCCGCGTGTAAAAGGCATCACCTTTGCTTTGGTTACGCTTGGGCTTGGATCAGTCTTTCACATCGTGGTCATGTCCAGTGAGTTGGGACCCTACACCGGCGCGGATGTTGGCTTGCAAGGCGTGATCGTGCCGGCATTCATCAGCCCCGCCAACGAGAGACTTCGCTTTTATTTCATTGCGCTGACGATATTGATTTTGGTTTATCTGCTTTACAAACGCTTTGTCGATTCGCCCACAGGGCGGGTCTGTGTTGCCATCCGCGAGAATGAAGGACGCGCGCGCATGTTGGGCTACAACACTTTCTATTTCAAACTCGCCGCGCTCACGCTTTCTTCTCTAACTGCCGCGCTGGCTGGCTTCATGCATACGCTGTATCAACCCATCGTCAGCCCGAACATCGCCAACATGGGATTCACCGTCACAGCCCTGCTCATCATCCTGATCGGCGGCGTGGGCACATTGAGCGGTGCGCTGGTCGGTGCAGTGGTTTACCGCCTGCTTGATTTTGGACTGCGCCGTTACATTGGCGAAAGCGCCAGTTTTATCAGCGGCGCGGTCTACGTGCTTTTTGTGCTGTTCATTCCATTTGGAATTGTCGGCACCTGGAAGATGAAATCCTTGCAGATCAAACAAGGCTGGCAGCGATTGCAAAAGTTGTTTGGCTAAAGTCTAATTCTTTCATCCATTGGCTATTCGCCCAATTTCAGCCCCTTGAACCCGCCGTATGTCTCCACCATCTTCTCGTACAACGCCTGCCCCACCAACGCCTGATAAATTTCATCGGCTTTTTGCGCGGGGTCTACATCTGCGAAGGCTTCGGGATAGATAACCGTGCCGAGATAATAAGCATCGGCAATGGCAGTATCAATGTTGGTGGAGTAGGAATTGTAAGGCAGTTGCGAATAGACCCTGCCGTCCACCACAGCGGAGAGTGAATCATAGAAGGCGGGATTCTTTTTATAATCTTCCGTCGCCAGCGCATACCCGCCCTGGTCAATGAAGATGAAGGCGGGATTCCATTCCAGCAGTTTTTCCTTATCCACCATGATCGAGCCGCTCTTACCTGTTTCGTCCACCACATTTTTCGCGTGGATCACATCCAGCAGGGTGTATTTTGCCTGCGTGCTTTCAATGCCATGCAGACCTTGTGAACCAAGTCCGCCCACATAGACCGTCGGTTTGTCCGCGTCTGGGATGTCTTTCGTGCGGGCGTCCAAATCCTGCCGGGCTTTGACGATGAAATCTATCGCCGCCTGCGCCTTTGTATCATCGCCGATGATTTGTCCCACCAATTTCAGCGAACCTTGAATTTTCTCGTCAAAGATGGATGTAACGCCGAACCCGCCGTAACTCAAGACCACCACGGGAATGCCCGTCTTTTGCTGTAACTCGTCTGCGGCGGCGGTTTCGGAAGCATAGGCGCTGAAAATGACCTGCGGCTCGGCGGTGAGCAATTTTTCGGGGTCAGGCGCGTTGTTCGGTCCGCCCTGACCGATGATGGGCAGTTTTGCCAAGTCGGGATTTGCCAGCATGTAGGGCTTGCCGCTCACGTCGCCCGTTTCCATCCCCTCCACACCCACGATGTAATCCAGGTTGCCCGCATAGACGTAGAGTCGCAATGCGCCAGGTCCAATGGCGACCACGCGCGTCACGTCAGCGGGGACTTCCACCTGCCGCCCCAGCATATCGGTGACGGTGAAAAATTTGGCGGCGGGAACTTCTGTTTCCGCCGCGCCGCACGCGCTCAACATGGAAGCCATCAAGGCAACCAGCAATAGGATGGCGGACAGTTTTTGCTTCATTGAAATTCTCCTTGGATTTTTATTTGGACTCCAACGTCAGGAGACGTTGGAGTTGTCATCCGAAGTCTGGAGACTTCGGAGTCCTTTTCTTACAGCGGAATCACAAACCGATTGCCATTGTGCGAAGTCATCGCAACGGGGACGGCGTAGACCGCCTCGATGGTTTCAGCCGTCATCACCTCCGCGCCGCCCGCCGCGAAAACCCGCTTTTCTTTGAGCAGCACAAAACGGTCAGCGAAGCGCAGGGCAAGATTCAGGTCGTGCAGCGCCACCACCGCCGCAATGCCCCGCTCACGGGTAATCTGGCGGATGAGTTTCAACACTTCCAGTTGATTCTTCAAATCGAGACTGCTGGTCGGTTCATCCATCAACAAGACTTGTGGCTCCTGCGCCAGCGCGCGGGCAATGACCACCTTTTGCAGTTCGCCGCCGCTCAGTTCATCCAAAAAACGCAGGGCATAATCTGAAAGCCTCAGCGTAGCCAACGCCTGCGCCGCAATTGCCATGTCGCGCTGGGTGATGTCCCACTGGATGTAGGGCTTGCGTCCCAGCAGGACGGAGTTGAAGACCGTCATGCGTGAACCAGACCGCTGCTGTTCGACATAGCCGATTTTCTGCGCCAGCAGATTGCGGCTCAGGGCAGAGATGGATTCGCCGCCGATGTGAACCGCGCCCACAGCAGGCGTGAGAATCCGATTCATGCACTTCAGCAAAGTGGTCTTGCCTGTGCCATTTGTGCCAAGCACGGCAACCAGTTCACCCTTGCCCACCGAAAAACTGACATCCTCCAACACGGAATGATTGGGATAATGAAACGCAATTCCCTGCACGTTAAATATCATCGTCGGGTGTATCCTTTTGCCAGCAGGAAGAGAAAAAGCGGCGCACCAAAAAAAGAAGTGATTGCCCCGACGGGCAAAATGATAGGAGAAATCAGCGTCCGCGCCAGCGTGTCGGAGAAGAGCAGCAGCGCCGCGCCCGTCACCGCCGAAGCGGGAATCAGAAAACGATGGTCAACGCCCAGCACGCGGCGCATCATCTGCGGCGCAATCAGCCCGATGAAGCCGATAATCCCCATGAACGAAACCGCCACCGCCGTCACCAGCGAAGCGGCGAACATCGCCCCGAAGCGCACCTGCTCCACATGCACGCCCAAACTTTTGGCAGCGTCCTCTCCGCTGTCGAGCGCGTTGTAATTCCAGCGTTGGAATTGGAAGTAGATAAAAGCCGCCGCAATTACCGCCGCCAAAATGGCAACTTCTTCCCACGCAATGCGCCCCAAATCGCCGAACGTCCAGAACACCATCGCGGCAACCTGCACATCCTCGGCAAAATATTGCAGCAGGGTCGAGCCAGCCGTGAACAGCGAGCCGAACGCCACGCCCGAAAGCACCACCGACTCAGGCGAAAATCCGCGCAGGCGGGCAAGCATCAAAATCAGCATCATCGCCAACATCGAAAAGGCAAAGGCGCTCAACGTGACGATGTACGGGTTGCTGATAAAGACCGCGTCGTGCGTGTTGCTCTGCACCGTCCCCGCGCCGAACAGCACAATCCCCAGGTTCGCGCCAAAGGCGGCGGCGTTGGAAATGCCCAGCGTAGACGGCGACGCCAGCGGATTGCGCAGGTTGGTCTGCATCACGCAG
>DYML01000060.1 GCA_020721605.1 Anaerolinea thermophila | reverse complement strand
AAATCAAATGGATATTGAAACTTTACGACAATGGATCGCCCAGCGCGATTCGTTCAGCACACTGGAAACTGTGGATGTACACAGCGGAGTCAGGACTACACTGAAAGAGTTTGATTGCGTCATCGAAGCGCCCAACTGGACGCAGGATGGCAAACATCTGGTTTACAACAGCAACGGGCGCATGTTTACTTTTGAATTAGCGACGGGGGAAGTGAAAGAGATCAACACCAATTTTGCAATTGACTGCAACAACGACCATGTTCTCTCGCCTGACAGATCTGAATTGGCGGTCAGTCACTTCACGAACGAAGACGCGACCTCGCGCATTTACATCCTGCCGATGAGCGGCGGCGTTCCAAAATTGGTGACGGAAAAAGGTCCAAGTTATTTGCACGGCTGGTCGCCCGACGGCAAACGTATAGCCTACTGCGCCGAGCGCGGCGGACAGTATGACATTTACACCATCTCGGTGGACGGCGGCGAAGAAACCCAACTCACCAATTTGCCCGGTCTCGATGACGGTCCCGAATATTCGCCCGATGGCAAACACATCTGGTTCAACTCCACGCGCAGCGGGCTAATGCAAGTCTGGCGCATGGAAGCGGACGGCGCGAATCCCACGCGCATGGTTGATGAAGAATCCAACTGCTGGTTTCCGCATGTCTCGCCTGACGGCAAGTGGGTGGTGTATATCGCCTACAAAAAAGGCGATGTGGACGCGGGCGATCATCCCGCCAACAAGCATGTCGAACTACGCCTCATCCCAGCCGAGGGCGGGACAGCAAAAACGATTGTCAGTTTGTTTGGCGGACAGGGAACGATCAACGTCAATTCGTGGTCTCCCGATAACCGCACGATTGCCTTCGTATCCTATCGCCTCAAGTAAGTCTCCTTGTCGTTGCGAGGAGCGATAGCGACGAAGCAATCTCCACCATTGCGCGCAAGATTGCTTCGGGCAGACGACCATCGCCCTCGCAATGACGCGAATTTTTTATATACGAATTGAGGACATAATGAAAATTCAACCTGTAAAAATTGCCCTCGTGGGCTGCGGCGGAATCAGTGACGCATATCTTTCGACCATGATCAACAAATTCAAAATTCTGGATGTGGTCGGCGGCTATGACCGAAACCCCGACAAAGTAAAAGACAAAGTTGAAAAATACGGCATTAAAGCCATGACCTTTGAAGAAATTTTGGCGGATGATTCGATTGAGATCGTGGTCAATCTCACCGCGCCAACGGGACATTATCCCGTCATCAAGCAGCTGCTCGAAGCGGGCAAGCATGTTTACACGGAAAAAGTTCTCTCAGTGGAATTGGAACATGCCGCTGAGTTGGTAAAAATTGCCAATGAAAAGAATCTCTACCTCGGCGCCGCGCCAGATACCTTCCTCGGATCGGCGGCGCAAACCGCAAGATATGTGGTGGAAAGCGGCATGATCGGCGAAGTCACCTCCTGCGTTTCCACGCTCACCCGCGACAGCGAGATATTCAGCCGCGCTTTTCCGTTCACAGCCAAGCCTGGCGGCGGCATTGGTTTTGACGTGGGCATTTATTCCATCACCGCGCTGTTGAGCATTTTGGGTCCGGTCACAGAAGTTTCTGGCGTGGTGCAGACGCGCAAACCGCAGCGGCAAAATTTTGCGCTGGAGAATTTCGGCGAACCCTTCCAGATCGAGTGTGAAAACCTGATGGCGGGAACTCTGCAATTCGAGAGTGGCGCAGTCGGGAATTTGCTCTTCGACGCCAATTCCATTTTCACGGTTCCAGAGCGCCCCGTCCTCACCCTGCATGGGACGCTGGGAATCCTCTACATGGCTGACCCCGATCACTTCGGCGGCGAGGTCAAGGTCATCCTGAAAGGCAGCAGCGAGCCATTCGTCATGCCGCAAAGCCACGCCTTCAGTGAGGAATATCGCGGGTTGGGCGTGGCTGAAATGGCTTGGTCAATGCGGATGGGCAGAAAAAACCGCGCCAACAAAGAGATGGCGTATCACGCGCTGGATGTTCTGCATGGCATTGTCAAAAGCAGCGCGGCAAAAACGAATCAGGTTATCCAATCCACTTTTGAAAAAACGCCGCCCCTTCCACGCGGATATTCGGGACAGGCATTTTTTGAATTTATCGAAGAAATGGGCATCGCGCAGTAAGTAAAAAGGCTGCGGGCAAAAATACTCTGCCCGCAGCCTTTTTGTATCATCAACTTCAAGATCATCCGACCAGCAGCTTTACTTTCAACAAGTCATTATCGCGTGAAGAGGCTCCGACAAGAATTTCAAACTCGCCAGGTTCAACAATCGTCTGCGCCTGCGCATTCACAATCTGAAATGCTTCCCAGGGCAGTTCCACTTGCACAGTTTTTTTCTCGCCCGAAGCCAACTGAACGCGGGCAAACCCTTTCAACGCTTTGTTTACCCAGGTGACCGAAGTGACTACATCGCTAACATAAACCTGCACACTCTCCACCCCCTCGCGCCCGCCCACATTTTCCACATCCACAAAAATTTGAACAGAATTCCCTTGCGTGAGTTTTGTGGAAGACAAGCGCAAGTTGGAATACACATACTTTGTGTAACTTAATCCATGCCCAAAGGGGAAGAGCGGCTCTTGCGTTAGGTCGGCGTAGCGACTGCCATGCTGACCGCGCACCTGGCTGTAAAATATCGGCTGCTGACCGACATGCACGGGGATGGAGATGGTCAATTTGCCAGATGGATTAATCTGCCCAAACAATGCCTCAGCCAACGCCTGCCCACCTTCCATGCCGGGGTTAAAGACTTCGATGATGGCGGCGGCACGTTTGACAGAAGCAGGCAAAACCAGCGGCTTGCTATTCACCAAGACCACGATCATCGGTTTGTTGGTTTTCTCCAGCGCGTCTAGCAAGGCAATTTGCCCGCCTTGCAATTCCAGCGTGGCGGTGCTGAGTGTTTCGCCAATAAAGTTCAAGTGATCGCCCACGACGGCAACCACCACATCCGCCGTCTGCGCCGCCGCCACCGCCGCAGAAATTCCAGATAAATTATCGTCAATGATGGAGCATCCGCGCTCATGCTGAATTTTCAATTTGGCGGGCGCCAAATTGCGGAGACCATCCAACAGGGTAGTGGTTTTCTCGCGCGGGTGCTTCCCTGCCTCAGGCGGGTGTTGCGAAGCGCCAAGCGACCAGTCGCCCAGTTGCTGCAAATCATCATCGGCGTTTGGTCCAACCAGGGCAATGGATTTCAGTTGAGTTGGGTCAAGCGGGAGCAAGCCATTATTTTGCAAGAGGACAAGGCTCTGGCGGGCAGATTCCAGATTTACGGCGCGATGTTCGGGACGGTTGATTTCCACATCTGCCTTTTGCAAGTTGGGTCGGCGCGGGTTTTCAAACAGCCCCATGCGGAATTTGAGCGCGAGCAGGCGGGCGCACGGCGCGTCAATTTCGCTCTCTGCCAACCGTCCGCTGTGAACGGCTTCGATGGCGGCTTCGTAGAATTGCGGCGTGGTCATCATTATGTCGTTGCCCGCGCGCACCGCCACGATAGCGGCTTCAACATAATCGGCGCAGATTTGTTGTTCGGTCACCAGCCGCCCAACATTGTCCCAGTCGGTTACGATAATGCCTTTGAAACCCCACTCGTCTTTTAGAACTTCGGTCAGCAGCCAATGATTGGCGGTGGATGGCACGCCTTCCATGGATTGATAGCCGGTCATAAAGGTCATGGCGCCGGCGCGCGCGGCGCGTTCAAAGGGCGGCAAAAAGTAACTGCGCAGTTTGCGCGGCGAAATATCGGCTTCGGAGGCGTCTCGTCCGCCTTGTGTTTCGGAATATCCCGCGTAGTGTTTGGCAGTGGCGAGGATGGCGTTTGGGTCTTGCAACCCTTCTCCTTGATACCCGCGAATCATCGCCGCGCCCAGTTCGCCGATCAGGTACGGGTCTTCGCCAAAGGTTTCGCCGGTGCGCCCCCAGCGCAAGTCGCGGGTGAGACAAAGCACGGGGGAGAATGTCCAATGAATGCCGGTGGGTACAACTTCTTCGGCAGTTACGCGCCCCACTTGTTCGAGCAGGCTGGGGTTCCAACTGGCTGCCAGGGCAAGTTGGGTGGGGAAGATGGTTGCGCCTTTCCAGAAGGAATGTCCGTGAATGGCATCTTCACCGACCAACAAGGGAATCCCAAGCCGATTTTTGGCTGCCATGTCCATTGCGCGATTTAGTTTTTCGCCGAGGATGTGCAGGATGGAACCAGGGTAACGGGTATTGATGAAGGATAGGTCATCGGAGCGCGCATCCCACATGATGATCTGCCCGACCTTTTCTTCGAGGGTCATGCGGTTGAGCAGGTCTGCCACGCGGTCTTCGACGCTCAAAGATGGGTTAAGGTAAGCAGGTTGTTTTTCTTCGAGGTTCATTTTTTTCAAGAGCGATTCAACCCGCGCCGCAATCTGTATTTCTGTTTCTGCATTTTTTACCTTGTTCATTGTTTCTCCTTTTTTCAAAATTTTTTACTTTGCATTTTTGGTCGCCAGCACATACAAACCGAACAAGCCCACATACACAACCAGCAGCATAACGGGAATGACTTCCAGTGAAACCTGGCGGGCAAAAACGCCCATCAAGCCGGGGATGACCGCCGCCCCCAAGCCGGTGGCTGTCATTTGCATACCGATGGTGTTGGCGGCAAAATGATCGCCCACACGCTGGCTTGTTCCCGACATCATGGCGGGGAAGACGGGCGCAATGGAAAACCCAATGATCGCCACTGCCAGTAAATTAACCCCAGCCGAGGGATTCCAAACCAGCAAAACAGCGCCCGCCAAAGCCCCGATCAAACCGCCTGTGACCAACAAGTTAACGCCAGCCCGCTTCGCAAATAAACCCGCAATGATTCTTCCTACGGTAAAGGTTGCCCAATAACTGCCAGCCCAAAACCCGGCAGCGGTTGGGTCTACTCCGCGCGATTCGGTTAGCAAGGTGTATATCCAGGTGCCAAGTGCGCCTTCTGCGCCAACGTACATAAAAAACAAGAGGATGCTGATCCAGACCTGAGGCTGACGCAAGGTTTCGCCCAGGGGCGTTTTGTAGTCGGTCAGTTTTTTAGGTTCATCTGTATTGAGCGGCTTCTGGTCGTGATTCCACATGGGCAGAGTCAATACAAAGCAGGCTGCCAGCGCAACCTGAAAGATGCCGACAATGCGATAGCCTGTGTGCCAGGTATTTGAGGCGCTCAAGCCCATCGTCATAATAATCGGTCCCAGGGTGATGCCCACTCCCCAACTGGCATGGAGCCACTGCATTAAGCCTTCGCTGAAGTGTGTTGTCACATAGGTGTTTAATCCGTCGTCTATGGCGCCTGCTCCCAAGCCGGCAATAACGCCCAAAAGCACCATCATCCACCACTCTGGCACAAAGGTATAGCCGATCAGCGCGATGCCGGTCATGGAACAACTTGCCGCCAGAACCCTGCCCACGCCGATTCGCGCCACTACGGGTCCGCTGAAAAAACTGGAGGTCATATAGCCGATCACCAGGGCGGTCAAAAACATCCCAATCGCATCGAGCGGAATGGAGAAATCGCCGCGAATGGAAGTCCAAGCCACACCCAACAAGCCGTCGGGCATCCCCAAGCCAACAAAGGCGATAAAAGATAAAACGACCAAGCCAATTTTTGGGTACTGTTTTATTTTCGTCAAAAAATTCATAAAGTTTTTATACCTCTCTGTTTTTTTTGCAATCGTTTGCAATTTGTGTTAAAAAAATAGCCGAAAATCGTTACGCTGATTTTCGAATCACCAATTCTACCGGGGTGGTTACATTGGTGATTTCACCTGTTTTAATATAGCGGATCAAATTTTGTGCCAGCAGGCTGCCCGCCACAGGGACATTTTGCCTGATGGTCGTCAGCGGCAGGTTGTTGTACGTTGCAATGGATACATCATCGTAGCCCACCACGGCAACATCTTCAGGAACGCGTCTTCCGCTTTCGAGAATAATCTTGATCGCGGCAACTGCCATTAGATCGCTGTTCACGAAGACGGCATCCAGATCCGGCGACTGTTTCAACAGGCGCTGCATGGCATCCAAGCCGGAAAGGTAGGAATAATCACCATAGGCAATGCGCTTTGATGCTGTGCAGCGACCGTCTTCCTGCAAGGCTTTTTCATATCCATTGAAGCGGTGTTGCACCGTCAGGTCTTCTGTCGCACCGCCCAAAAAGGCAATGCGCTGTCTGCCAATTCGAATCAAATGCTGCGTTGCCAGCATTCCACCGGTGATGTTGTCGCCGGTGACCGAGCAATATTTAAATTTCGGCATGGGAACGCCCCACGTTATAAAAGGGGCTTCCAGTTCGATTAGTTTTTCAATGGTAGATTGGCTGGTATGCGAAGTGAGGACGATAAAACCATCCACACGCGCGCTGTCAAAGTAGGAGTTGATGCTTGTGGTGTCAAGCGGCTTAACATTTGCGATCAAAAGGTCGTATCCCAAAGTGCGCAGTTCGTTTCCAACGCCGCCTAAAATCTCGAATCCAAATAAACTTTCTGGCGAAAAAAAGTTTGGCTCACAATCGGGCGTTACAAAGGCAATCGTGCGGCTCTCGCGCACCCGAAGGTTGCGCGCCGAGACGTTGACACTGAAATGATGTTCGCCGGCAATCTTTTGAATCCGCTCTTTTGTCTTCTGACTGAGAAGCGGGCTGTCACTTAAAGCGCGAGAAACCGTTGATTTGGAGACTTTTGCCAAGTGCGCAATATCTTCAAGGGTTTTGATCGTTTTTTTACTCATGGGATTTCCTTGTTTCTGCAATCGTTTGCATTATTATAGCACTCAGAAATATAAATACTCAGTGAATGTGTTTTTTCAACAATCCTTTCTGTGACATGCTGGGAGTTGCTATTTTTACACATAAAAAGCCCCTCGACATTGGTTGTCGAGGGGCTTTTTATAGGGTTGGCTATGGTTAGCGTGGGCATTTCAACGGGCAGGCAGTCGCGTAATTCAGGTGGTATATCCCGACCCAGCCAGGGCGCGAACAAATTCAAACTGCGCTGCGCCAACGGCACATGGGGCATCCCTTCGATTCTTTGATATTGCCAAATTGAGTTGGTTAAATATTTAATCAACTCAATTTGGCTGATATTGATTATGGGGTGGGGTGTGGGAGTCATCTCGCGTATGCGAGTGGAATTTAGAAGCGCTGCGGAATGTTACGACAAAAACTTTGTAACGCACCTGGCAAATATGAAGGGCATTAATGAAAACATCTCAATATAAAATCCGCCTTATGTGAGGCGGATTTTATATTGAGATGTTTGATCTAAATCTATCTTTATTTCTTATACATCGGATAGAAATATGAGGTAGGGAAGAAGGGGTTTAAAACCATGCCTTGCGACCAGCGCTGCCAAAAATAATCGTCTGTTGTCAGCGCCAATGGCAGACCAATTGCTTCTTCGTAGTAAAGCAAACTGGCTTCGTTGTAGATTTCAGCGCGTTTAAGGGGATCGCTCTCTGCCAGCGCTCTGTTAAGTATTTCCCGAAATTGAGCCTTTAGATCATCTGGAAGTGATTGATGTTCACTGTAGTACCCAGTTGTGAAGACCTGGAACCAATTGTAAGGATCGTGAATGTCTTCTGTCCCACCGCCGAGAAAAATTGGGTTAACAAAGTCATATATGTCGGTAGCCTCAGGATTAACCATAAATTTGGGATTGATGGAGTTTATATTTTTGGCTAGCGTTTTAGCGATATGGTCCATTGTTGTGTCATCTTGATAAGGCAGCATGACTTGAAAACCAATTTCCCAAATATCATCTGGGTCTTCACCCGCTGGAATTCCATCCTGATCTACGTCTGCAAGTTTAAATTCTTTTTCACAGGCAGCAAGGTCAAATTGATAATATGGGACATCGGGATTAAAACCAGGCGTGCCTGGAAGCAACAGTTGTGAAGATGGAGTCGCATTGTCGCCATACGCATCGTTGATAAAAGTATCCCTGTCCAAGCAATAGGCAAAGGCTTTTCTAATGTGAACGTCAGAGAAGAAATCGCTTGGAATGCCTTTCCCGTCCAACCTTGCGCTGCCAACGGCTGGGTTGCCGTAACTTCCTTTATTATTAAAGTTAAAGAGAAGCACCTCTTGACCATTGGTCGGTCTACCAGTGAACAAAACATACGACTTGGTTTCATCCACAACTTCACAAGGCTTGTAAACATTGGCAAGCGAATCGTATTCACAGCGTTCACCGACAAATTCTTCCATCTGCTTTTGATAAGTATTATTTGCCGAGACTGCATCGGCGGTGTTGGATTTCATCATGGAAAGGACTGGCTCCCAATCATAGTATTCAATATTAATATTGACCCTTTGTATCTTTGCAGGTTCGCGCCAGTAGTCATCATTGCGAATCAGGACGAGTTCGCCTAATCCCCAATAAGTTAGTTTGAAAGGACCTGTGCCATTTTCTATCTGGGTAAATGGATTATCCCAGACGGCATAAAATTTTTGCCAGGTATCACAAGAGCCATCCCAGCCTCCGTTTTCCGCAACCCATTTTGCATTCATAATAGAGGCGGAGGGATGAGCAACGGCGGGCAGAAATGCGCTCCAAGCCTGCGAGAGATGCATTGTCACGGTTCCAGCAGAATCATCCGCAACGATAATGGATTTAACCTTCTCGCAAACAGACTTCAGTTTTTCGGGGTCGGCTCGTTTCATCTTTTCGTTGTCGCCAACAAGTTCTCCGCTGGGGTCTACCAACCAGGCAACATCCAAAATATCGGGGTTAAAAAAAGGTTCAGAGAAAAGGTATTGATAGTCGCCGCCTTCCAGTAATCCGCGTTGGAAGGAATAGGCTACATCAGAAGCGGCTAGACTTTCGCCATTGTGGAACTTGACTCCTTCACGGATGTGGAATGTATAAGTTGCTCCATCGGGTGAAACCTCCCACGAATCAGCCAAAAATGGAACGAAAACATCTGGTTTTTCTTCATCATAAAATACCAATGTCTCGTACACATTTTGAATCACCCCGCCAAAATGCCATGCGGGGTCAAAAATTTCAAATAAAGCGCCTGCGTACACAAAGGTATTTGGGTCAGTGGATTGAGACTGCGAATCAGCCCGCACATAATATAAAGGCGTGGGGGTCGCAGACGGCGTGGGAGATGGCGTGTTCGTGGGCGTGGTTGTGGGCAGGGAGGTGGGCGTTTTGCTTGGCGCTACTGCCTCTGGCGCTGGCGTTGGTGGAGTGGAACATGCTGTAATTATTGTGACCAAAAGACAGGCAAGTATTCCAAACTTTACGGGTTTTGACTTTTTCATACCTTCTCCAAAATATTAAGTTGAAAGAACTTGGCAGGTTTCCTTGCTTTTTGTCACCCAAATTTAGCAGGAAGTTTATCAATTTGATTATAGCGTGTAATGAAGAATATCAAACAAAAACCTGCCTCGCATGAGACAGATTTGCTTTTTGCTTTTTACTTCTCACTGAACTAGCGGCGGAATTTGGCGCTGGCGGCTGCTGGCACGGGCGCGCCCGCCGTGCATGAAATCAACCAGCGTCTGGCGTTGGATATTCGTCACTTTGGCGGAAGCGCCCATCTGGTAGAATCATCGTCTGCGCCAAATTCGACCTTCAGCCTGTGCCTTCGGAATGGGCGTTGAGCGAATACTACGGCATCAGCCGCCTGACCGTGCGCCGAGTAAACTCAGTTTCACCCAGCAAATGCTGGCGATTGGGCGCGTCCCCAGCAGTCAAGCGCTGAACGTTGGCATTGTCCCAGCCAATGCCGAAACCCTTGTCATCGAAATCACCCGCCTGCGTCTGGCGGATAATGAACCTAATCCACGCGAAACTAGAAAATTAGCGCGGATTGGCACAGATTAGCGGATAGACTTATGACCAATATCTTCTTCAACGCCGCCCACAGTCCCATCGGCGCTTGCGCTTCGTTCACGCTTGGCTTCCCTGGCGCAGCGGGCGGATTGGGAATCGAACTGGGCAAGCCCGCCGAGCAAAACGTGTACATCGGTCTGGAAAATGCCCGTAACGCGGACTTCCAAGCCCTGCCCTTTTTTCAGCGCGGCGGCGATGACCTGTGGACATTTGAAGCCAGCGCTGAACCGCGCCCTCAATCCCCCAACATTCTCAAGAAATTCAAACGCGCTTCCATCCGCCGCGAGTTCTCCGCCGCCACTGACATCTGGACAGCGGGCGACCTGACCCTGAAAATCATTTCGCCCATCCTGCCGATTCCAGACCCAGCCAGCGCCGCGCCCGACGAACTCAAACCCGTTTTACTGCCCGCCGTCTATCTCCAACTCAGCGTAGACAACCGCCGCAGCCGCAAAGCCCGCACCGCCTTCATCGGTTGGCAGGGAGACAAAGCCCGTCACGGAATGCGCCGCTTCACGCTTGACTCCGAATTGCAGGGCGTGGCGCAAGGGAATGAAACCGCGCTCATCGCCTGCCAACCTGGGGCGCAAGCCGCTGTCGGCTTTGCCATGCCGCACATTCTCGCCGCGCCGCCCGCCACCCGCCGCCAATTCGGCTTGGGGCAAACCGCCGCCCTGCTGGTCAGCGTCCCGCCTGGGGAGCAGCAAACTTTCACCTTCGCCGTCTGCTTTTATCGGGCAGGCAACGTCACCAGCGGAATCGAATCCACCTACTTCTACACCCGCCTGTGGGATTCGCTTGAATCCGTCGCCCGCTACGCCGCCGAAAACGCCCCCACACTGATTCCGCTTTGGGAAACATCCGCTAACTTTCTCGCCCCGCTCCCGCCCGACCGCAAATTCATGCTCGCCCACGCCCTGCGCAATTACTACGCCAGCACGCAGTTGCTCGAAAGCAACGGCAAGCCGCTCTGGGTCGTACAGGAAGGCGAGTATCGCATGATGAACACGCTCGACCTGACGGTTGATCATCTCTTCCACGAATTGCGGATGAACCCCTGGGTCGTCCAAAACGCGCTCGATACTTTCGTTGAGCGCTACTCGTACACCGACAAATTTGGGCTAAGTTTTACACACGACATGGGCACGACCAACATTTTCGCGCCTGCGGGGATGTCCGCCTACGAACTACCCGACCGCCCTGGCGTTTTCTCGTACATGACGCACGAACAACTGGTCAATTGGATTTGCGCCGCTGCGCTCTACGCCCTAACCTGCCATGCGGACGAGTGGCTTTCTCTTCGCCGAGACGTTTTCCACCGCTCCCTCGCAAGCCTGCTCCAGCGCGACCACCCCGACCCCGCCCAACGTGACGGCGTGATGGACTTCGACACCGACCTGGCGGGCGGCGGCAGTGAAATCACCACCTACGACAGTTTGGATTCATCGCTTGGTCAGGCGCGACGCAGTTCCTATCTCGCCGTCAAAACCTGGGCAGCGTACCTGCTGTTGGAACAGGTTTTCATCCACCTGAATGAACCCGAATCCGAGCAGACCGCCCGCGCTCAGACAGTCGCCGCCGCCCAGACCATCCGCGCCAACGTTTTGCCCGATGGCAGTCTGCCCGCCATTTTGGATGGAAACTCTGCCGCCAAAATCATCCCCACTATCGAAGGGCTGATTTTCCCCGCCCTGCTACATTTGCCTGCTCTGAAAGATGACTCTGACCCTGCCAATCTCGTCCCCATCCTGAAACGTCACCTGCAAGCGATTCTCCAACCTGGCGTTTGCCTCTTCCCTGACGGCGGCTGGAAACTCTCCAGTACCAGCGACAACTCGTGGCTCAATAAAATCTACCTCTGCCAGCACATCGCCGAAACGGTTCTCGGCTTCCCCCCCGACCCCCGCGCCGACTCCGCTCACGCGGGCTGGCTCAAACATCCGCAAAACGGATTCTGGGCATGGAGCGACCAGATGGTAGCGGGCAAAGCCCTCGGCAGCAGGTTTTATCCCAGAGGGGTGACGGGGATTTTGTGGGTTGCGTAGGGCGACAATGGGCTCCAGATATAGCCACAAGTGGAGATGACAAACCCCGTTCCCTCTTGGCTGAGATGAACTTTAACGCCGTTTCATAACCAATCTGGCGGCGATTGCCCAAACTTTATACAAGCGGGGTCTTTGAAATTTCTTCGTCGAACTGTTTTAGTTCTGCCTGTTCGGTTTGGAGAAGTTGCAGCAACGGGGGAATTTTCCCTTCGATCTGTTTTGCCTCGCGCCCCTTAAGGCTGGCAAGGTTTGTTATCACGCTGTCTACGGCGTTGTTTGTGCCTGTCAGTTGCGCCTCGAAACGGGAGAGCAGCGTCTCCACACTTTTCAGTTGCGCCTTGCGAGTCTCCAGTGATTTAAGCGCCTCCTCGAACTCCTTTTTGTCGCGGTCGTTTGTCGCAGAGGCAATATTTTCTTGCATGGCTTCGATGTCGACATTGAAATTGTTCGAAAGTTTCTGGACGTAAAAATTATTGTCCAGTGCGGTCAAATTCAAACAAAGTTGATACGCGTGTTCCACCAACTCGTCGAGCGTATCCTGCACGGGTTGAATCTGCTTGCGGAAGGCGGGTGACACTCCTTGTAAGGAATTGAAGATGGAAACACGCGCGCGATCAAGGCGATCAAAACGGGTTTGAAAGCGCTGTGCCAGTGGCTCACGCGACTGGCGGGTGAAGTTGATTTGCAAGCCTGGGTCGCGTGAAACAATTGCAACCATTACCAGCCAGAACACAAATCCAACGGGAGCCAGCCACCACGCCGAACACAGCCCGGCGGCAACCGTCAGCGCCAGCATGGACAGGTTTAACGGGTGAAGAAGAGCGGAAAGAAAAGGCGAGCGGTTTGTCATATTGGTTTAGAAGAAGGTGGCTATTTCATCGTAGATTTTTTGAATTGTTTCAGGCGAACTATCGTATTGTTTTCCGCCGCCTGGTTCGGCAATTTGTTTTAAGATACCCGCGTCTGCATCGTCGCCAAAAGCGATGGTAAAGACTTTGATGGCGTTGCCGCCTTCCTCTTCCGAAGCCTGCACCTTTTGAATGACATCATCGAGCGTTGCAACCGAAGCAGTATCTTCCCCATCACTCAAAACCACAATTGCGCGGATGTGGTCGGGATTGCCCTTGGCTTCCAAGCCATCATAGGCGTGTAAAACCGCATCGTACAAACTGGTGTTATTCTGCTCAAAAATTCCTGAAACGCTGTCCATGACCTTCTGTCGTTTTTCGCCAATCGGCGTGAGCGGGGTGAGCGTGGAAATCTGGTCATTGAACAGGTCAATTTGCAAACGGTCATTTTCGTCCAGTTTGCCTACGAACTGCATCAGGCTGGAGCGGGCAGATGTGATTTTGTCGCCGCGCATACTGCCCGAAATATCCATCACCACCACCAAATCCACAGGCTTTTTATTTTCACGCCAAAGCGCTTCAATGCCTGTGATAACTGCCGCGCTTGGAATTTCGAGAATGGTTTTCGGTTGCGCCGTATCCACGCCATGCTCTGCATTGAGCGGCGTGTTCAACGGAATGGATGGGTCGGCGGGACGGAAACCATATTCAAGCGCCTTCAATTGTTGGGGCTTGTCGAGCAAGAAAGCCTCGAACAGTCCCGCCGCCTCTTTTTGTTCGGGCGTGACCCAAGGCGCGTTCAACACTGCATACGGATGATTCGACCAGAACGTGCCTTCCTTCGGGTAAATCGCCACCACCGGAATTTGAGATGTCTGCCCGCTAAGTCTTTTGGTCTCTTGCGCCACAATTAGATTTTCGTACAACACTGCCGCGCTCAGGTACGAAGGTCCGCGCTCGAACATGCGCTCGCCGAAAAAGCCCGTGCTGGTTCCGTAGTGAATGACGCTGCTTTCCACACCGAGCATGAACTCTTTGAGTTCGGGCGATTCCAAGTCGGCTTCGGTCAGTCCGCGTTGTTTGCCCAAGCCCGCGTAGGTCTCCGCGATGATGGAGACGATGCCGCTGTTGCTGTAAGCGGGGTGCGTATGCCCGAACTTGAACGCCCCCCATTCGGGATGTTTGTATGCCGTCCAGCCTTCTTCCGAGGTGGCGAGCGCGGCGATGTCTTCCCAGCCCAAGGCTTTGTCGGGCCAGCCCAACGCCTGCGCCATCGGTCGCCACATGGCAATCACCACGGGGCTCAAAACCAAATCGTTTGGCGAACCTGTGACCAGATCGTCGGCATGGGATTTCTTCCACTCGGCGTTGGCGACGGGGATGTAAATCGAAGAAGCGGGACTCCACACGGTCGGCTGGAGTGTGCCATCCATGATTCCGCGCACCGATTCAATTGACCCGATGGCGGTTGCCTGCACAACGATGGTTTTTCCATCCGCAGTTTCGTTGCGGGCGTCGTTAAATTGCGTCACCAGCGGTTCCAGCCACTCCTTTTTTTCCGAGCCATATGCGATGCTCACCGTGACTTGTTCGCCTGGTAGGAAATTTTGTACGGCGCTGCACGCGCTGAGAATTAATGAAAGAATTGTAAAAACGGATAAGATGCGAAGTTTCATTTTGATACCTTTTGGGGGACTGCAAAATCTCCTGATTTTGCAACGCTTTTACAGTCCAAAGTCTCCCGACTTTGGACTGCGTAAATGGCTTTACCTGTTTACGTTCCTCGACCAGAAATCCCGCAATGTGTTTAGCGCATTGCCTGCGGGAATTTCCACGTCGGGTAGATTTGACAAGTCGGCGCGGAATCCGTTTGCGGCGTAGCGGTCGAAAGGCGAACCCGTTTGTTCGAGCGGAATCGAATCATCCACAGGGCGGAATCCGTATTTCAACAGGGCGAGTTCCTGCGCGGGTTTGTCGGTCAGGTAATCCATAAAAAGTTGGGCGGCGGCGGTTTGCTGTGGCGTGACCCAATCCGCGCTGACGATGCAGAAGGGGTGGTCGCTCCACAGCAGGGCGGGCGGATAATAAACACGCAGTTCGCCATAACGCCCGACGGCATTCTCCGCCTGTTCGATGGCAGTGGCTTCGTACACGGCGACAAAGTCCAAAGCGCTGGGACCGTACGCCACCATTTTTTCCATCAGCGGACCCGTGCTGTGTTCGAACTGCCCAATGGAGGCTTCGGTTTCAAGAAACCACTTTTGGTACGCCTCATCCGAAAGGATGTCGTTGGCTTGCAGTCCCGATGTCTTGTCGTGGTAGCCGTAGGTCATCAGCACGATGGTCATAAATCCGCTGTTGGATTTAAGCGGATCGGTGTGACCAAATTTGACATAGCCCCAATCGGGTTGGTTGTATGCCGCCCAACCTTGCGGGTCGGTAAGCGCATCATGCAAATCCTTCCACGTTGATTTGCCAGGCTGATTTCCCCACAACGCCTCGGCGCGTTCCTTCCAAGCGACCAGAACCAACGGCGTGGTGACAGTGGGACGGCAAGCAACGGAGTCCGCTGGGTTAACTAGCGCCTTGCCCATCTCGGCAATCGAATCAGATTGCAAGGCGGCAATTTGCAGCGAACTGGCGGGGCTAACAATGACGGGCTGGCGAGTGGAATCCAGCACGGCGGCGTTGATTTCCCACGATCCCATTTTTTCCAATTTGATTTTTACGGGATGCCCGTCAACCGTCGGGTTGGTCTTTTCAAAACCGATGATGACTTCGTCGAGCCAGGCTTGTTTTTCGGTGGAGTACAAGACCGAAACAACCACCGGCGCGGGCGGCGGCAAAATCAACTCGCGCAGGGGCGCGTACGCCATGGCGCGAAAGGATGGGATGAACAGGGAGGCAGCCAAAACCCCAATTGCCCCCAGCAAATACAAAACGAACAAGAACCAGTTAATTCGAGGTGTATACATGATTTTATTTTCCGCCCAACTATAAACGATGAGGGATATTAATTCGTTAATGGAAAGTTAACGCGCCGATACCGATGATTTCGACTTTTTACCCCAGCCCATATTGGGTGGCGAACAACTCGGTGATGTACAGCACCGCCACCGCCGTGCCGATGGATTGCCGCAACGCGGTCAAAATGGCGGGCAGGCTGACTGGCAAATAAATAAAGCGGAACAGCGCCCGGCATTCTGCGCCGAGACTTTGCAAAACGACCCACGTTATGCCATGCAACTTGCCAATGAAAATATATGGGACGCAAAGATGGATTGGAATATAATTGGAAATGTCTCGATAATTAATGGCGAATGATTTTTTAAAGTCAATTTCCGCACCGCCCAAACCCATGATTTTTTCTCTTCTTTGCTTGCTTTAATTGGTATACACTATGCCTAAAACAGATTCGGGCAATCAATAAAGCCTGTCTGACCGCTTCAAAATCTTCTTAACGGAATAACATCAGAAGATGAAACCAACCCGCAAAAAGATAAACTTACCAGCGGGGAAAGCTCTCTACACTAAGGATAACAACATGGCAAAAATATTTATTTCATACTCACGCAAGGATATTGAATTCGCCAAAAAATTGACGGGCGAACTGCAAAAAAATGAACTCGATTTTTGGGTTGACTGGGAAGGTATCCCACCTACTGTGGATTGGTGGCATGAGATCGAGAAAGGGATCGAAGAGGCAGACGTATTTCTGTTTCTCATCAGCCCCGACTCTGTTGCCTCAAAAATATGTGGGCAGGAAATAGACTCCGCTGTAAAAAATGGCAAACGATTGATCCCGCTTGTTGTGCGCGACATCAAAGGAGACGAAGCGCCGAAGCAATTGGGACATTTGAACTGGATCTTCTTCCGCGAGAACGATGACTTTGATGCTTCGATTCAAAAATTATTGATCTCCATTCATACTGATTATGAATGGGCACAAACTCATCGCCGCTTGCAGGTCAAGGCGTTGGAATGGGATAGAAATGGCAAGGAAGGTAGTTTTCTGCTGCGCGGCAAGGATTTGCAGGATGCCCAATATCAACTGGCGACAAATACCTCCAAAGAACCATACCCCACCGATTTACAGCGTGAATATGTATTCAAAAGTGATCAGGTTTCTGACCGCCAGCGCAAAACGGTTACATGGATTTCCATTGCAGGTGTAATCATTTTGGCGGCGCTGGCAGTGTTTGGGTTTTATCAGGCAAATTTGGCAACCATCAATGCCAGCGAAGCGAAAACACAGGCTTCCGTTGCTCAGGCAGCAAGTACCCTTGCGGTTGCCAATGAGGCTATAGCCGTTGCCAATGAAAAAGAAGCAAAAAAGCAAACCCAATTTGCCCTTGCCCGTCAATTGGCGCTGCAGGCGCAAGTCATTAATTCGACACACGGTTCCAACCAAATGT
>DYML01000059.1:10015-17412 GCA_020721605.1 Anaerolinea thermophila | reverse complement strand
TTGCTCGAATCGTTGTCGAGGCGATAGAGCAGGGTTTTCAGTTGCGCCATCAGCAAAAGGACTTGTCCGCTGGATTCGGCGAGGGCGCGGTTTTCATCGCGCAGCAACGCGCCGCCGCCGAGGGCAATCACCGCAGCAGGTTCAGCGCTGACCTTTTTTAGCGCGGCGGTTTCCGAATCACGAAAAGCAGGCTCGCCCTGCGTTTCCATGATTTTTGGAATAGACATGCCCGCGTTCGTTTCAATCACGCGGTCGAGGTCAACGAAGGGCAGTTTGAGACTGGCGGCTATTTTTTTGCCAACTGTAGACTTGCCTGTTCCAGGGGGACCGTAGAGGAAGATGTGTGTCATAAGGATGAGGGGTGAAGGATGAAAACGTTGAACGTTTAACGTTAAACGTTTCCCCAAAACACATGCGGAAGATTGTCCATCGTCAAATCTTCCAGCGTGGCTTTGCGGAGGGAATCAAAGCGCGGCTTGATTTCGTTCAGCGAGTCGCCGCCGAGTTTTTCGAGCAGGGCGTCGGCGAGGACAAAGGCGACCATGGCTTCAAGAATCGGCACGGCGCGGGGCACGGGGCAGAAATCGGAGCGTTCGTATTTGGTGGGAGCGTCCTGTCCGCTGGCGAGGTCAACCGTTTGTTGGGGAGTCAGAGTCGTGGCAATCGGCTTCATCGCGGCGCGAATGACGATGGGTTGTCCGTTGGAGATTCCGCCTTCAATGCCGCCTGCTCTGTTGGTTGCGCGTTGCAGGTTGAAAGATTGGAAGGTTTCATTCTGCATTCCGCCTTCTGCCTTCTGCATTTGAATCGCGTCATGGGCTTGCGTGCCTGGAAGACGGGCGTTTTCAAACGCATCGCCAATTTCCACGCCTTTGATGGCTTGGACAGACATGACCGCGTGGGTCAGTTTGGCTTCGAGTCGCCTGTCCCATTGGACGAAACTGCCAAGTCCGACGGGGACGTTGAGCGCGATAATTTCAATCACGCCGCCGAGGGTGTTTTTGCCGTGAATGGTCTTTTCGATTTCCGCCCGCATTTGATTTGCGGCAGTTTCCACAGGACAGCGCACATCTGATTCTTCGGCGCGGATAAAGCGCTCGGCGTAGGGCATGTCGTCAAAATCGGCTTGGGCTTCTCCAATGGAAGAGACATACCCGCCAACCACAATTCCAAATTGGGCGAGAAAATGCTTGCAGACCGCGCCAGCGGCGACGCGCATGGTGGTTTCGCGGGCAGAGGCACGCTCCAGTGCGGGACGCAGGTCTTTGTACCCGTACTTGACCGCGCCCGTCAAATCCGCATGACCTGGGCGCGGAGCAGTCATCGGCTCGATGGCTTTGCCCTTCCACTTGACGTGGTCGTCGTTCGGGACGAGCAACGCAATCGGCGAGCCTGTGGTTTCTCCGCCCATCACGCCGCCCAAAATTTGCACGGTATCCTTTTCGATTTTCATCCGTCCGCCTGAACCATATCCCTGCTGGCGGCGGGCAAGTTCCTTGTTGATGATGTCGGGCGTGAGCGCAAGTCCAGCGGGGATTCCATCCAGAATGGCGGTGAGGGATGGTCCGTGGGATTCGCCTGCGGTGAGAAAGCGTAGGGGCATAAGGGCTCCGTTGTTGGTAAAAGGTGAGAAGTAAAAAGTGATCAGGTATCAGTGGCGGTTCGCAAAACATCACGCGGCGGGGCGTGACCTGTCCAGCGTTCAAAGGCGAGGGCGGCTTGTTCAATCAACATGCCAAGCCCTGTTGTTGCAGAACATCCCTGCTGGCGGGCGTCGTTGACTAATCTTGTCTCTCGCGGGTTGTAGACCAAATCATACACGAATGTATTTTTCGATAATACCGTATTTTCAGGCAGCGGCGAGGTTTCGATGTTGGGGGTCATGCCAAGGGGGGTGGCGTTGGCTAGCAAGTTGAAAGTTGAAAGTTGAAGGTCGGCGTAATTGGTAATTAGTAATTGGTAATTGGGAAATGATTGGGCGAGTTGTTGGGCTTGTTCGGGACGGCGTGATGAAATGCTTACATCCCACCCGTCATTGACCAAGGCATAAACCACCGCCCGCGCCGACCCGCCCGCTCCAAGAACCAATACCGATTTACCAATTCCCAATTTACCATTTCCAATAAACCCCTTCAAATCCGCTAAAAATCCCGCGGCGTCCGTATTGTCGCCGATGAGTTTATCTTCGCGGAGATAAATGGTATTGACCGCGCCGATGGCTTGGGCGGTGGGCGTGAGTTCATCCAAAAGCGGAATCACGTTTTGTTTGTGCGGAATGGTGACGTTGAGTCCGTGCAGTTCGCCAGCGCGGACGCGGGTGAGTAAATCTTTGAGTGCCTGCGTATCTTTGGGGGGAATGGGGAATAGGGAATAGTCGCCTTGCAAATCACACGCTCTTAATGCGGCAGTATGAATTTTAGGCGAGAGGGAGTGTCCGAGGGGAAAACCAATTAAGCCGAGTTTGAAAGGTTGAGTTTTCATATTTGGAGTCGAAAGTCTCCAGACTTTCGTTACTCCAACGTCAGGAGACGTTGGAGTCCGTGATACGCAAAGTTTCCAGAACTTCAAAAAAATTGGGAAACGTTTTGGATACGCAGGATGGGTTTTCGATGGTGACGCCGTCGAAGCGCAAGCCAATTAATGAAAACGCCATTGCCATGCGGTGGTCGTTATAGGTGCGGACGGTTGAGGGTTGAAAGTTGAGGGTTGGATAAATCGTCATGCCGTCTTCGTATTCGTCCACTTGAACGCCGAGACGTTTGAGTTCGTTGCAGGTGGCGGATACGCGGTCTGTCTCTTTGACTCTTGCCGAGGCAATGCCGCGAATGCGGGTGGGCGAATCCGCAAAGGGGGCGATGGCGGCTAGGGTTTGGGCGGTGTCGGGGATGTCGCGCATGTCTATATCAAGACCTTTGGGTTGAGAGTTACAAGTTACAAGTAACGAGTTATTTTCTTCGGTGACGGTGCAACCCATTTGAGAAAGCACGTCGAGGAAGGCAATGTCGCCTTGAACAGATTTGCGGGAGATGTTTTCCACTTTGACCGTTCCGCCGCAGATGGCGGGGGCGGCGAAGAAGTAGGAGGCGGCGGAGGCGTCGGATTCGATGGGGTAGGAAGTAAAAGGTGAGAAGTGAGAAGGGGAAACAGTAAATTGTGAGTAGCCGTTGCGTTTTATCTCCACGCCGAAGTCTTGCATGATGGCGATGGTCATGTCCACATAAGGCTTGGAGTTGAGGTCGGTGGTGAGTTCGATTTCGATAGGTGATTGGGCGTAGGGGGCAACCATCAGCAGAGCGGATAAGAATTGAGAGGAAATATCGCCAGCGATAGATGTTTTTCCGCCAGGCAAGCCAGAGGCGGTAATCTTCACAGGGGGACAGAGTTGCTGTTTAACGTTTAACCCTTCGACTTTGCTCAGGGCGGGCGTTAAACGTTCAACGGGTTCAATCTTTGCGCCAAGTTCGGTAAGTGAATCAACCAAATCACCAATCGGACGTTCTCTCATGCGCGGCTCGCCATCTAAAATATATTCGCCGTGTCCCAGCGTGAGAAATGCGGAGAGGAATCTGGCGGCTGTGCCTGCGTTGCCGATGAAGAGTTCCGCTTTTTGCGCGGGGATTTTTCCACCCAAGCCTGTGACCGTCATTTCGTGATTGGTTTCATCCAATTGGACATCAAAGCCGAGGGTTTGCAGGGCTTTGGCGAAGTAGCGCGAGTCGTCAGAGAAGAGGGCGTTGGTGAGGTGGGTGGTTCCGTTGGCGAGGGACGCGATGAGCAGGGCGCGGTTAGTCAGGGATTTGGAGCCAGGGACGCGGACGGTGGCGGAGAGAGGATGAGGGATGGGGGAGATTTTCATGAATGCAGAATGAAGAATGAAGAATGCAGAATTTTTTATTGCATGAAGGATTGATATTTTTTCCGCGCTTCGTTGAGCAGGGCTTCGAGTTCGGCGAAGTCTTCGGCGGCGAGGGCGGATTCTATTTCTGCCAGTTGGGTTTGCATGGCGTGAATTGCGTTTAGCACATTCTCGCGGTTGGATTGCAGGACGCCCAACATCATCGAAGCGGATGTGCCTGCGAGGCGGCTGGTGGATTTGAAGCCAGGTCCAACGAAGGGAGTCACTTCGGGCGGGGTTGCCAAAGCCAGCGCAGAGGAAATCAAAAACGGCAGGTGACTGGTGGCGGCGAGGAAGCGGTCATGGTCGGCAGGGTCGAGAATTTTGCCTTTCGCACCGAGGGCTTCGATGATTTGCTGGGCGGCGGAGAGAGCGCGGGGCGATGTCCGCTCCAGCGGAGTGAGCAAAAACGGCGCGGCGTAGTACAAAGTCCGCTCGGCGTTGGCGAGGGAGAGTTTTTCCTTGCCGCAGATGGGATGTCCGCCGATGGGGTCGAAGCGTTCGGGCAAGCGTGACATGGATTCAACGATTAACTTTTTCGTTGAACCCATGTCCATGACAATGCAGGGGTGAGAGATGGTAAATGGTAATTGGTTAATGATCGCAATGATAGATGGGACTGGCGCCGCCAGGATGACCATATCAACTTCGGGGGGAAGTTTGGCAGGGTCGCTTTCGGCGTAGTCCACGATATGTTGAGACAGAGCCAGTTCGCGGGTGGCGGGGTCGGGGTCAATCCCATAGAGGGCGGCGCACTTTCCGCGTAATCCCAAAGCCAGCGAGCCGCCCATCAATCCCAATCCGATAATAGCGATTTTGGAGGTGGCGAGGGTAAAGTTTGAGTCATCCATATTGGTGAATGGTAATTGGTAAATGGTAATTACCATTCACCAATCACTAATTACTAATTTACCAATCTCCTATCCACCGCCTCGGCAATCGCCCTGACCTGCTTGACCATTTTGGCGAAGGCTTCGGGTGTGAGCGATTGCTTACCGTCGGAGATGGCGTGCGGCGGGTCTTGATGCACTTCGACGATGACGCCGTCGGCGCCTGCGGCGACGCCCGCTTTGGCAAGCGCGGCAACGTACGCCGAGTCGCCTGTGGAGTGGCTGGGGTCAATGATGACGGGCAGATGCGTGAATTTTTTGAGGACGGGAATGGCGTTGATGTCGGTGGTGTTGCGGGTGGCGGTTTCAAAGGTGCGGATGCCGCGCTCGCAGAGCATGACGTTGGTGTTGCCGCCGCTGAGAATGTACTCGCTCGCCATGAGCATTTCTTCGATGGTGGCGGACATGCCGCGTTTGAAAAGTACGGGCGTGCGGGTTTCGCCAATGGCGCGCAGCAGGTTGAAGTTTTGCATGTTGCGCGCACCGAGTTGAAAGACATCCACATATTTTTCCATCATCTTGATTTGCGAAACCGCCATCACCTCCACGACCAGCGGCAAGCCTGTTTTCTCGCGGGCTTCGACCATGTATTCGAGACCTTCTTCGCCAAGACCCTGAAAAGCATAGGGCGATGTGCGCGGTTTGAAGACTCCGCCGCGCAGGGCATTCGCGCCCGCGTCTTTGACAATTTGCGCGATTTCGAGAATCTGGGCGCGGCTTTCCACCGAGCAGGGTCCCGCGATGATGGGAATTTCCGTGCCGCCAACGGTGAAGCCATCCAATTGAAAAACGGAATCCTGTTCGTGGAATTGGCGCGAGGCGAGTTTGTAGGGCTTGGATATACGCTGGACTTCCAGCACGCCAGGGAACGCCTCGAAGATTTCACTGGCAACATAATGCCCGTCACCGACCGCGCCGATGATGGTTTGCTCAACCCCAAAAATGGGATGCGAGGATAGTTTTTGTTTTTCGATTTCGGCAATGACTGCGTCAATTTGTTCTTTGGGTGCGCCTGGGCGCATGATAATCATCATAGTGGAACTCCTTAGGATAATTTACACTTGCACCGAACGCAAGTGCGGTGTGAAGGATGAAAACGTTGAACGTTAAACGTTTAACGTTTTCACGCCCAGCCTTGTTTGACTGGTGAATATTGACCTTGAACGCTGGCAACTCCGCGCCCCATAATTTGAGCGATTTGCCCGACCTGCTTGACCATTGCGGCGAAGGCTTCGGGTTTGAGCGACTGCTTGCCATCGGAGACCGCCTTGGCGGGGTCGGGGTGGACTTCAACGATAATTCCATCCGCGCCTGCGGCAATGGCGGCGCGGGCAACGGCGGCGACATAATTGGCATGTCCTGTCGAATGAGACGGGTCGAGAATCACGGGCAGGTGAGTCAGGTTCTTCAAAACGGGAATGGAATTGATGTCCGTTGTGTTGCGCGTGGACGTTTCAAAAGTGCGGATGCCGCGCTCGCACAACATCACACGCTGGTTTCCCCCCGCCAAAATATACTCGGCAGACATCAGCAACTCTTCAACCGAAGCGGAGAGTCCGCGCTTGAGCAGAACAGGCGTGCGGGTTTCGCCGAGGGCGCGCAGCAGGTTGAAGTTCTGCATGTTGCGCGCGCCCACCTGAAACACGTCCACGTATTTCAACATCATATCCAATTGAACCTGCGACATGATTTCCACCACGATGGGCAGACCTGTTTTCTCGCGGGCTTCGGCGAGCAATTCCAAGCCTTCTTCGCCAAGTCCCTGAAAAGCGTAGGGCGATGTGCGCGGCTTGAACACTCCCCCGCGCAAGGCGCACGCGCCCGCCTCTTTCACGGCAATGGCGGTTTCGATAATCTGCGAGCGGCTTTCCACCGAGCAGGGACCCGCGATGACTGCGATCTCATTCCCGCCGACATTGAACCCGTCTACTGGGATCAGCGAATCTTCGGGATGGAACTGGCGCGACGCAAGTTTGTACGGTTGAGTAATGCGCTGAACCAGTTCCACGCCGTCGAAACTTTCAAAGCGTTCGGTTGGGATATTGTGCGTCTCGCCAATCGCGCCGATGATGGTCGCTTCGACTCCCTGCGAGAGGTGAACGGCGAGTCCCATTTCTTTGATTTGCGCGATGACCGCTTCGGTCTGCTGCGGCGTGGCATTGGCTTTCATAATGATCATCATAGGTTCTTCTCCTAAAAAATAAAACGTTGAACGTTAAACGTTTAACGTCATTGTGCCGCAACCAAATCGGGTCTCAACTTTACCGCGTCTCGCAAATAGACGTGCTTGATTTCGCTCTGCGGCGTTTCGGTATTCCAGTGGACAAGAACGCGAATGGCTTTGGGTAAACTGCCCGGCACGGGAATTTCGCGGGCGCAAGTCATCGGGACGAGGCTCCAGCCCATTTGGCGCGCCGCCTGCGCGGGGAAGGTGGACGCGAGGTCTTCGGTCACGGTGAAAATGGCGCTGCCCACATCTTCGGGCTTCATGCTTTTGTTGGCGGCTAAAATTGCCTCCAGTAATTCCCGCGTGGCTTCGAGAATTAAATCGGGTTCATCTGCCGACACAGTTGTTGCGCCACGAATTCCACGAATTGCCATTGTTGCTCCTT
>DYML01000059.1:1561-9915 GCA_020721605.1 Anaerolinea thermophila | reverse complement strand
GAGGGATAATAAAAAAGAGCGAGACCGTTTGGTCTCGCTCTTTAGTTACAGAATTTTCCCTGTCTACTTAAGCGCAACCAACGGCAGCCGAGCGGGAGCCGTTAAAATAATACGCAAAATAAAAGCGGACAGAAGATAACATATTGGTCGCTATTCTATGCGCGTCACGCCGATGCGTCAAGGGGCAAATTTGAAGACAGTTAAGGGGCGCAGTCAAATTTCAACAAGCGCGATTCGATCTGAGATTTGTTCTCGGCTGAGATGCGCTCCTGTACCTGCCGCCAGGCAACGCATACGCCGCGCCGAACACGCGCATCTTCAGCAAGGACAGCAGTGGAGATTGATTCTGCGGTTTGTAAATCTCCAGTCAGCGCGTAGGCTTTGATAAAGACAAGCCATTCATTTGGGTCTGCGGGTTGATAACCAAGCGACACGGCTTCATTGCCAAGCGTTACAACTTTTTCATAATCACCCCGCTGCTGGGCAAGTTCTGCCTTTGTAAAATAATAACACCAGTCATGCGCCGGCTCAGAGAAGAACATGGGCGTTGCAGCGGTTGGAGAATCCGCAAGAATACGAGACGGGTTGGAAAGCGGAATGGCATGAGTCAGTACAGCGGGCAGCCTGGAGTAGGTTTCTGCGTCACCTTGTGACGGGTCTAGCACGCGCAAACACCCGCCTTTGGGCATGTAAATCACAACCATCTGGGAAGTGTTGCCGTAAAAAGACACGGTGCGATAGTTAAAGGTGATGGGAATATTGGGTTCCAGCGCGGGCAAGGTGCTGCCGCCAATTCTTTTTTCGGTGTAGAGCATTAAGTAAGGCAGGTTAGCGCGGGTATAGTCTGGCGCATACGTCCAGTTGATTGGCGCAGTGAAGGATGCATCGGTTTCATAATCAATGGGCATTTGGTGGGTGAGCAGAATGGTGTTTGGCTCCAGCGCGGGCATCCGCCACGTCATTTGCCAGTAGATGTTGCGTTGATTCTCCCAGTCGCGGCGGAAGATATTGGCGTTAAAAAACTGCTGTCCAATTCCCAGGGCAATGAGCAGCGCAACGACATAAGTTTTAATGCGATTCTGTTTGAAGAATAATTCAATCAACCCCAGCAAAAAAAGACTGCCGCCGATCATCATGGAGATCATAAATCTATCATACGAAGATTGCAGGGTAAGTGGAAGCCCGGCAGCCAGCGAAGGCAGCCTGCCAAGCAAAATGCCCAGTATGCCGCTCACAATTAAAGCAACCGCAGGCGCAGATGCGCTCTCTGGCGCTGGTGCCACCCGTTTCAAAAAGAGCGCAAGAAATACAAACGAAACAGCCGCCAACCCCAGAGTCAAAAGCGAAGTGGGCGCCGAGAGCGCAGCAAATGTCAGCGGCAAAATTTGAATCCAAATATAAAATCCTGCCTTCCAAACTGCATCCAGGGCGATTTGGAGAAAAGAGAAAGCAGTCAAAGATTGCGCGGCGGTGATGGTGTACGAGGCGTACTCGCCAAATTTATAATAGTAGATCAGCCATGCCGCATTCAAAATCCAGATCAATAGATAAGGCAGCCAGATTTTAAGCGTTTTGGTCAAGCGCTGAATCAAGTCTCCTTGAAAAAAGAAAAATAGAAAAAGGAAACGCAAACCTTCCATGCCAAAGAAATATTCAGTAGGAAAGATCCCGCACAGTTGCAGCAGCAGGGCAATTATCGTGTGCGCAGAATTACCTGTACGCAGGGCTTTGAACGTGAACCCAAACGAGAGCAGGTAAAAAATAAAGGGGATGAGTTCCTGGTTGATGTGGGTGAAGGCAACCCAATGCTGGCTGTAGCCCGGAAAGACCAACATGAAGAGGGCGGCAGTCAGCGCCAGGCGTGGGCGATCTTGCCAGATTTGGCGAAACATCCACCACGCCGAAACACCCAGCAAAAAGCGGATGACGAGAGCGAAGATTTGCCAGTACAACGGCTCAGGCGGAACCAGGCTGGTGGTGAAGTAAAAAATGGGTCCCAAAAACGGGCGGTAGGGCGCAAAACTTGGGATGAAATCACCCGCCCCCAAAAAACGCGCAGACCAGACAAAGGGCCAGTCGTCCCAGTAAAAGCCGGTAAAGGGCAGCAAAAGTCCGTACGCAACAAGGGTAATGAGCGCAAAGACGGCGGGAATATAGGTTTGTGGTTGCCGAATATTCTTCATGGTTTTGCAATTATAAGGGAATACGCCTTTCATTTTTGTTAGGTATAATGATTTAATTCCAACTTTTTACACCTTGTATTTAAATTTTGCGCAGAATAAAATTTTTATCTGTCACCCAGGTTGGATGGCAGCCGCCAGTAATCAGGAGCAGATCAAATGAAGACCCAAAAAACACTTATATTTTTATTGGCGCTTGGCATACTCCTTCAAGCATGTGCAAAAACCGCGCCGCCACCCGCGCCAGAAAACACGCAGCAGCCTGCCGCCTCGCCCAGCCAACCTGCATGGGTGGCGCCAGAAAATAAGCCAACAGCCACCGCCCCCACAGATCAACCCGTTGCGCATGTCAGTATCCCCGCCACAGGAATCAGCGACCGCGCCACCGCACATGACAATGAGAACTCGCTTTTCTTCGCCACAAAAAAGGTCAAGTCGGGTGATGAGTTCTACAAGAATCGCTTTGAACGCCCCTTCACTGCCGCCGAGATGAACTATTTGCCCGATTTGGATATTGTCAATTTCTCAATCAGCAGTGACGAAAGTTTCTTCTATATCAAAATTTCGATGGTTGGTTTTTCCGCAGGCAGTCAATCTCTGACGGGCGCCTATGGCATTGAAATGGATCACAACGCAGACGGACGCGCCGAAATTTTACTGACAACCCGCCCTCCTTACACAACCGAATTTAGCGCGGAGAACACCAACGCATATCTTGATGTCAATGGCGATGTGGGCGGAAATATTATTAACCGCCCAGATGACTTTGCCAGTGATGGATTTGAGAAAGTCATTTTTGATTTGTCGCAGGGCTTGTACCCCGCCAATGACCCAGACCTAATTTGGGCGCGCCAGACAACCGACAGCCATTTACCCGCTGTGGAAATTGCTGTTAAAAAATCAATTTTTCAAGCTGGGGCAGAAATATTCATGTGGAGCGCACTTGCCAGCGGAGTCACAATAGACCCAGTCGCTTTCTATTATCAAGATTATTTCACAGCCGAAGAAGCCGGAGCCGCCAACAGCGACAACCCCAACTATCCAATTAAACAACTTGCCGCCTTCGACAATACCTGCCGCGTACCCTGGGGCTTTCAAGCAACTGGCAGCGAGCCGCTGGGGTGTTTTATTAAAGGCGGGGAGGTCGAGGCAAAAGCCACTCCCACCTCTAACGGAGCAAACTCCACTTGCGGGCAGTTTCCCCAACTTTGCGCGGAATTGAAATAAACAAAAAAGCCTGACGAAATTCGTCAGGCTTTTTTCATGGCGACAAGATTTTGGATGGGAGTCTGGACGAGGAGGTCGCAGCCCGCCCAAACTGCGTCTACGCCGGCTTTTCTCGCGCCGATAACTGATTCGGCAATCTCAGCCGCACTGCCCCAATAGAGCGTCTCTACGGGGTCGAGGTTGCCAAACAGCAGGGTATTTTTTAATACCAGCCGCGCCACCGCCGGGTCAACCATCTGGTCAATGGAGACCGCATCCGCGCCTGCCTGCGCCAGCAAGTGCAGTGCGGGGGTCACATTGCCGCAGACCGAAAGTACGCGCGGCTTGGGCAGTTTTTCGATGAGCAATTTCTCGGCAGGCAAAACAAATTGCTCATATCTGGCAGGACCAATAAAAGCAGGCGAGCCGCCCATGTCGTGAATGGTGATGAAGTCTGCGCCCGCGTCTCGGTAATTTGCGCCAACCTGCGCCAGCAGCAACGCCAGATGTTCAAGCGCTTCGGTCACTGCGGCGGGTTCCTTCTTCATTTCTAAAAACATTTTGCCCGCTTCGACCACCAGCAACAGCAGGGTGTACGCGCCAGGAATCACGCCGCTGATGACCACCTCGCTGCCGACATCTTCTTTCAACAATCGGATTGCGTCGCAAACCCGTTTAATTCTCCCCTTGTTGAGAATCTCCGCGCCCACTGTATTTTCGGCGGTGATTTCTTTGACCGATTTAAACGCCGCCTTGCGCACCAGCGGAAACTCAAATTCCAAGTCCTCGCGGAAGTTGATTTCTGCGCCCAGGGCTTCGGCTTCGACGTACATATCCAGCGGCAGGGCGGCAGAGGGCAACCCGCTCAACTTGAAGGCGCTTGCCGCCGCCTTCGCCATCTTCCGCGCGTCCGTGTGAACTTCGTGAAAGACCAGCCCTTCGCTTTGCAATCCTTCCGCCGTGACGTGAATCAACCCGCTGAATGCAGGCGGGGAATCCACTTTTTTGCCAGACAATAAATCGAGAATTTTTTGACGCATGGTTCGCCTCATAAAAATGCGGATAATGAATCACATATTTTGCGATTCATTACCCGCATTGCATCACTGATTACTGAAAACTGATCACTGCTTTACTGCTTTCGCAATCGCCGCCACATGCTCAGGGGTCGAGCCGCAGCAACCGCCGACAATCTTCGCGCCGAGGGCAACGTATTTCTTTGCAAAATTCGCCATGTCGTCGGGAGTCATGTCGTAGACCGCTTGCTCGGTTTGGATGTCCATGTGAGGGACGCCCGCATTGGGCTTTGCCCAGAGGGGGAAGTTCGGCACGGTCTTGCCGTATTCGGTGATGATGGTTTCCATGTTGTCGAGGGTGGTTCCGCAGTTTGCGCCGATGACGGTTGCGCCCATTTCGGTGTAGCGTTTCATCACGTCCTTTGGCTTGACGCCCATCATCGTGCGGATTCCACGATCATAGCTGAATGAAACGACAATCGGCAGGTCGGTGACAGACCGCGCACCTTCGAATGCGGCGGTGGTTTCTTCAAAGGCGAACATGGTTTCGATAACCAGCAAATCTGCGCCGCCTTCAGCGAGGGCTTTTGCCTGCTCTGCAAACGTGGCTTTAACCTCTTCCACATCGAGCAGACCGTAGGGCTTGATCAGCCCGCCGACAGGTCCCATCGAGCCGCCGACCAGCACGTCGCTGCGTCCCGCCGCTACAACCGCCTTGCGAACCAGTTCCACAGCGCGGGTGTTCAACTCAGGGACACGGTCTTGATATTTGGAATCCTTCAGCCTGATGCGCGTCCCGCCGAAGGTGCAAGTCAGGATGATGTCCGAACCCGCTTTGGCAAATCTGCCTTCGAGTTCCATCAAGATTTCGGGGTTGTCAATGATCAGGTCTTCGGGAGCCTGCCCAGCCTTGAGTCCCATCTTTTGCAGGTTGGAGCCAGTCGCCCCATCCGAAACCAGAACTTCCCCTGCGTTGAGTCTTTCCAAGAATTTGTTCATCATGCTCTCCTTTTTATTACCACGAAGGTTTTTCTTTGTGACACTTCGTATCCTTTGTGGTTGTGCTATTTTACAAATTTCTTCGCCATCGGGTCTTTTTCCCGATTCGGAATCAAATGCGCAATGTGTTCAAAGGCTTCGCTCATGTGCGGCAGGCTGGTGGCAAGCATGAACTGGTTTTGGAATTCGGGGTCGGTGGGAAGTTCGAAGCGTTCCACCTTGCGAGCAACGGAATCAATCTCGTTGCGCTTCTCCAAATTCAGCAGGGCAATGCGCGCCCCGTCGCCAGCGGCATTACCAACTGCGTAGACCTTGTCCAACTCGCAGTCGGGAATCATGCCAATGAGCATGGCTTTTTCCTTGTCGATGTAACTGCCAAAGCCGCCCGCGAGGATGATTTTATCAGGAGATTGGAGGTTGGCGCGTTTGAGCAATGTCCGCGCGGCGACGAACAGTGCCGCTTTCGCTAGCTGGATTTGACGCACGTCCTGTTGAGTCATCGGGATATCGCGCCCGATGCTGGTCTCGTCTGCCCAGGCGATGACGTACTCCCAGCCGCTGGGTCCCTGCCGCAGGCGGTTGGATTCCAACTTGGTCTTGAACTTGCCGCGCGAATCGACAATGCCCGCGCGGAACAACTCCGACACGCCGTCGATGATGGCAGAGCCGCAAATCCCTTTGACCTGTCCCTTAAAATTTTCGTGGTCGTTGTGCCAGCCTTCGACGCCGATGACTTTGTAACGCGGTTCGAGGGTCTTCTCGTCAATCTCGATGCGTTCCATCGCTCCAGGCGCGGCGCGCATTCCGTACTCGACGTGCGCGCCTTCGAGGGCGGGTCCCGTCGGCGTGGACGTGCAAAGCAGGCGGTGGCGGTTGCCAAGCACCAGTTCGGCGTTTGTGCCGATGTCAATCAACAGCCAGTTTTCGTCCTGCTTGTGAGGTTCTTCGGCGACGAGCATGGCGCTGGTATCCGCGCCGACAAAGGAAGCGATGGTCGGCAGGACATGGATGTTCGCCGAGGGATTGATGTGCAAGCCCAACTCGCGCGCCTTCACATCCACCGACTTGTGAATCGTCGGCACGAACGGCGCAAGCCCCAAATGCTTGGGATACAGATTCAATAGCAAATGATGCATGGTCGAATTGCCAACCAAAACCATCTCCAAAACATCTTCCAATTTTATGTCATTCCCCTGCGGGGACGATGTGCGAGGGGCGCTTTCCTCTTCTTCGCCAGATTGCTTCGCTTGCGCTCGCAATGACAGATTCGCCGTCTTCACCGCCTGCTTCAACAACTTATTCAACGTGCCGATGATGGCTTTGTGTAACTTCTCCAGCCCGTCGGGATTTTCGATGGTGTACTGAATGCGGGACATCACATCCTCGCCGTACACAATCTGCGGATTCATCTCCGACTCGGCTGCGAGAATTTCGCCTGTCCGCAAGTTGCAGAGGTAGAGGGCAACTGTCGTTGAACCGATGTCCACCGCCGCGCCGTAACTGTCTTCGTGATAGCCCGCCTGCACTTGGACGACTTCCTTATCCTGCCAGACGGAAACCGTCACCTTCCATTGCGCTTCGCGCACGGTAGACGAGAGAGTCCGCAGGCAGGCGTAATCAATTGTGAAGTCTGACCAGCGCGGAAGATTCTCCTCACCCGCGCGGACAAGCCCCATCGAAGTTTCCAGCCCTTTGGCGAGACGTTCCCAATCCGCAATCGGACGCTCCAGGTTGGGCGGGGTCATCATCACCAAATATTTGCGGATGGATGGCTTGATTTCGATTTCGCGCTGGGTGGCGGACTTGCGGACAATCTGTTTGTTCCCGCGGCTTTCTTCGGGGACGTTAATCAGCACATCGCCGCGCGCCTGGCACTGGCACGAAAGCCGCACCTGACCCACCTCCCAGCCTTTGTCCTGGAGCAGTTTGGGGCGGCGTTTGAAGTAATCGGCTTCGACAGGCGTGAGGGGCGTCAGGTTCTCGCGCTTCGAGGTGATGTTGTATTTTTCAAAGCGACCTTCTTCAACGAGAATGAGGCACTTGCCGCAGGTTCCGTTTTCGGCGCAGATGGATTCGATTTCGACCCCCAGGTCGCGGGCGGCGGCGCGGATGGATTTTCCTTCCTCCACTTCCCCGCGCCGACCCGATGGCTGCAAAATGATGGTGTGTTTTTTTGTCATAATTTTCCACCGCGAAGCGAACAAAAAGTTTCCCTTCGTGTTCCTTCGTGACCTTTGTGTTTAATCGTTTTTCTTTCGCGGAATTTCGATCTTCCCAAACTCGATTTCCAACTCTGCCAGCACGGCGTTTGCCACTTCTTCGGGGTCGCCGTCGCGTTCAATCCAATCGCCGCGTTTGTATTGGGCGGCGTAATCGTCTGTCCCTGCCAGCCCCGTCGCCATGGCGTAGGCGTCTATCGCGTTTTGAATCCGCTGCGATAGTTGCTTTTTGACCGTCTTCCCGTCGCCTTGCACAACGATGGAAGAGGGGATGTGTTTCCAATAAAAGATTCGATATTTGGTCATAAGGTACCTCTCAAAATTTGGTGGGTCAATGCAAAAACAGGCAGCGGATTTCAAAGCGGATAAGCGGATGTACAAACCGCCATCCGTTTATTCGTTTCCCAATCCGTATTTGGTCATAAGGTACCTCTCAAAATTGGATGGGTCAATGCAAAAACAGGCAGCGGATTTCAAAGCGGATAAGCGGATGTACAAACCGCCATCCGTTTATTCGTTTCCCAATCCGTATTTGGTCATAAGGTACCTCTCAAAATTGGATGGGTCAATGTAAAAACAGGCAGCGGATTTCAAAGCGGATAAGCGAATGTACAAACCGCCATCCGTTTATTCGTTTCCCAATCCGTATTTGGTCATAAGGTACCTCTCAAAATTGGATGGGTCAATGTAAAAACAGGCAGCGGATTTCAAAGCGGATAAGCGAATGTACAAAC
>DYML01000059.1:0-1461 GCA_020721605.1 Anaerolinea thermophila | reverse complement strand
GGGTCAATGTAAAAACAGGCAGCGGATTTCAAAGCGGATAAGCGAATGTACAAACTGCCATCCGTTTATTCGTTTCCCAATCCGTTTCCCAATCCGTTGCCCGCCAGCCAGCCCGTCGTCCACGCAGATTGAAAGTTAAAACCGCCCGTCACGCCGTCAATATCCAGCACTTCGCCCGCAAAGAACAAACCAGGCATCAGACGGCTTTGCATGGTTTTAAAATCCACCTCGTCCAGATTCACGCCGCCACAGGTGACAAACTCATCTTTAAATAACCCCTTGCCCGTAATATTAAATTGTCCAGCCGTTAATTCTTCGGCGAGTTTTCGCAGTTCGGCTTTTGAAATATCACCCCAAGTTTTATCACCGATGAATTGAGCCAATTGCTTCCACAATCGAATTGGGATTTGCGAAAAGGCAGGCTGTGCCGAAATTTTCTTGCGCGTGTTCTCGTGCCAGTCTTTGTTGCGCTGCAAAACTTCGAGCGCAGCATCCAGCCGATAGTCGCCGAGCCAGTTTACAGTGAGGGCGGTTCGGTATTTTTTCTCAAACAAAATACGCGCGCTCCAGGCAGAGAGTTTCAACACGGCGGGTCCGCTCATTCCCCAGTGGGTAATCAACATGGATCCACGCTGTGAGAGCGACTCCATTTTCAGCGTTACATCTTCCACCGCCACGCCCGCCAGACCTTCGATCCTTTTATCTTTGACGTTGAAGGTAAATAATGAGGGTACAGGGTCTTCAATGGTGTGACCCAGCGCCTTGACAACCTCGCGCGTTTTTGGGTCACTGCCAGCGGCAATTAATAGTTTTTGAGTTTGAAGCAAAGAAACCTCACCCTCCTGCCGAACCTCCAACCTAAACCCGCCCTTTGGATTTTTCTGGGCGGTTTGCAGCGCAGCGCCCAGATGAACTTTTACGCCGGCTTGCTGCGCCGCATTGCGCAAGCAATCTGCAATGGTCTTCGACGAATCGGTGACGGGGAAGATGCGGTTGTCTGCCTCGGTTTTCAACCGAGCGCCGCGCTCTTCAAACCACTTGACAGTGTCGGCAGGTTGAAAACGAGAAAACGCGCCGCGCAGCGCCCTGCCGCCGCGCGGATAAAAGTTAATCAGTTGCGCAGGGTCAAAACAGGCATGAGTCACATTGCAGCGTCCGCCGCCAGAGATAAGCACCTTGCCCAAAGTTTGGCTGGATTTTTCGACAATCAAAACACGCAGTTTTGAATTTAATTCAGCGGCGCGGATTGCCGCAAAAAAACCCGCCGCCCCACCACCAACAACGACCACATCCCAATTGAATTGAGTTTGTTTTGACATGGATGCCATTGTACCTTACGCAACCTTCGAACATTGAACAATCAACTCACCTGCCGCACCAAACGCAGCGCAAGGATATTCTCGGCGGGGATTACTATGGTAAAATCTCAACCCGCAGAACGTAGTACCCTTCGTTCTGACT
>DYML01000058.1:16335-17861 GCA_020721605.1 Anaerolinea thermophila | reverse complement strand
GTGATGGATCACGGCAAAGGCAGCGAGGTGTGGGATGTGGACGGCAATCGGTTTTTGGATTTCATGGGCGGCATTGCAGTAGTCTCGACTGGATATTCACACCCCAAAGTGGTGAAGGCAATTCAGGAGCAGGCGGAAAAGTTCATTCATATTTCATCCGATTTTTATCACGAGAATTGGATCAAACTTGCTGAGAAGTTGGATGAGATTGCGCCCTTCAAAGAGGATGCGCTTTCGTTTATGACCAACTCTGGCACCGAAGCGGTGGAGACGGCGATCAAATTGGCGCGTTATCACACCAAGCGCTCAAACTTCATCGGCTTCACGGGCGCGTTTCACGGGCGCACGATGGGCGCGGTGACGTTTACCGCGAGCAAGGCAAAATATCACGGCGGGTTTTATCCGCTGATGAACGGTGTGACTCATGCGCCGTTCCCCAATCCGTACCGACCAATTTTGGAGCGACAAAAAGGCGAAGATTACGGCGAGGCGGTGGTGCGCTATATTGAAAATGAAATCCTCAACCAGATTTTGCCTCCCAAAGATGTGGCGGGAATTTTGGTCGAGACAATTCAAGGCGAAGGCGGATACATTGTTCCGCCCGATGGGTTTTACCCCGCGCTGCGAAAATTATGCGACAAGCACGGCATCCTGATGATTTTGGATGAAGTGCAATGCGGCATGGGTCGCACGGGCAAGTGGTGGGCAATTGAGCATTTTGGCGTGGAACCCGATATGATCACCTCCGCGAAGGGCATTGCTTCGGGCTTGCCGCTCGGCGCGTGCATTGCGCGCAAGTCTGTCATGGATTGGGCGGCGGGTACGCACGGCAATACTTACGGCGGCAATCCCATTTCGTGTGCGGCTTCGTTGGCAACGATTGATTTGATCGAAAATGGATTTATGCAGAATGCAGCGGAAGTTGGCGCGTATGCAATGGAGGCTCTGGAAGAAATCAAATCACGTCACCCCAGCGTTGGTGATGTGCGCGGCAAAGGTTTGATGATCGGCGTGGAATTTGTAAAAGACCGCGAGACGAAAGAACCCGCAAGCGAACTCACCGAGCGCGTGGTTGAGCTTGGCTACGAGCGCGGCTTGCTGATGCTTTCTTGCGGCAAGAGCGTCATCCGCATTGCGCCCCCGCTTTCGATGAGTAAATCTGAAATGGATGAAGGGCTAAGAATTTTTGAAGATGCTTTGACTGTGGCGGAAGGGGAGATTAAGTAAAAAAATCAAACTAAAACAAGGCGTACACTTGCTGGAAATTGCGAGATTTGGTGATGTTTCTGTGGTAAAAGTGCGTAAGGTGAGTGAACTAAAATAAATTTAATACAACCTGCAAAAACTGGCAACCCAACGGCTGCCAGTTTTTGTGTTTTTTATCTACCTCAACTGCCTTTTTAGGCAGCCCCAGAATGCGGGTTTTAGAACATCAGCGCATTAACTTTTTCTATCATTGCGCGTTCAGGTCTTAGGTCTGCTTCCTTCAGGCGGTTGAGCGGCGTATCCATTAGATCGTACATTTG
>DYML01000058.1:0-16235 GCA_020721605.1 Anaerolinea thermophila | reverse complement strand
TGCTGTTTGCCCCATGTGTAGGAGTGGTAGGCATTGTCTTGATTATTAAATGTAACGCATGGGCTGATAATATCCAGCACGGCGATGCCGTCGTGCGCGAGCGCGGCTTTTAGCAATTCTTTCACCTGCTTGGGGTTGCCTGCAAAGGTACGCGCAATAAAGGTGGCGTTGGAGGCAAAGGCTTCCATGCAAATATCTACCGGGTGATAAGGATTTTCACCCTGCTTTTTAAGTTGTAATCCTTTTTCTGCCGTTGCAGAAAATTGCCCTTTGGTAAGCCCGTATACGCCATTGTTTTCAATGATGTACAGCATGTTTACGTTGCGGCGTATGACATGTTTGAATTGTCCCATGCCAATGCTGGCTGAGTCGCCATCGCCAGAAACACCAATGCCTTTGAGGTGATGGTCGGCAAATAAGGCGCCGGTTGCAATGGAGGGCATTCGTCCGTGCAGGCTGTTGAAGCCAAACGAACGGTTTAGAAAATAGGTTGGCGATTTGGATGAGCATCCGATTCCGCTGAACTTGACAACGTCTTCAGGCACAATATTCATCTCGTACAACGCGCTTACAATTTGATTGGAAATTGAGTTATGTCCGCAGCCCTGGCACAGGGTGCTTGGTGCGCCGCGATAATCATTTTTTGAGAGACCAGCCAGGTTTACATTTGCAACTGCGCCAGCCAAGGGAAGAGTTTCAGTCATTTTTATTGCTCCTATTTATTGCCGATTTATTTTCGGCTCACTTTTTTGACCGTTTTGCCCGTTACGGCTTTCTTTGCTTTTGCGGACGAGGTTTTTACGTTCTTGGCTGCCGTTATTTTTTTTGCAACTGTTTTCTTGGCAACTGTTTTCTTGGCGGGCGCGGCTTTCTTGCTGACTGCTGGCTTTTTCTTGCTTTTTATTTTCTTGTAGTTTGCCAAAATTCCTTCGCGTACCCATTGTGCAGAAGCCGGCATTCCATCACCGAATGCTACTGCTTTTAGTTTCGGCGCAAATTGGGCATATTCGGTTTTTAGAATTTGATCCATTTGCCCGTCTCGATTCATTTCGACCACGAAGATTTGATCATATTTGGCGAGGAATGCATCTACTTCCTGGGTGAAGGGCAGGGCGCGGATGCGCAGGAAGTCGCTTTTTATGCCGTGTTCGGTCTTTAATTGGTGCTGTGCTTCAACCACTGCCGCTTCGGTTGAGCCGTAGGCAATAATTCCAATGCTTGCGTCTTTCATGCGGGTAAGCACTGGGGCAGGTACATAGCGCTTGGCAGTTTCTTGTTTTTTCTTTAAGCGATCCATGTTTTCAAGGTAGACCGGGGCTTCTTCGCTGTATTTCGCATATTCATCATGCCCGGTGCCGCGTGTGAAATAGGAACTGAGCGGGTGTTTGTTGCCGGGGAAGGTGCGGTAGCCAACGCCGTCTCCATCTTTGTCCAGGTAGCGTCCCCAGGTTCCTTTCAAATCTTCCAGGTCTTGTTCCATTAATACTTTGCCGCGATCCATGGGTTCTTCGGGGTATTCAAAGGGTTTACTCATCCATTGATTTGTGCCCATGTCTAGGTCGCTGAGGACAAAGACGGGGGTTTGAATTCGCTCGGCTACGTCAAAGGCGCGCCAGCCAAATTCAAAGCATTCAAATACATCACCTGGCAGTAGAATAACCGACTGCGAGTCGCCGTGACCGATGAAGTAGGAGAAGGTCAGGTCGCCTTGTGAGGTGCGGGTTGGCAAGCCTGTGCTGGGTCCAATGCGCTGTACATCCCAAATGACAACGGGTACTTCGGCGTAATACGCCAGCCCCGCAAACTCGGTCATAAGGGATAGACCCGGTCCCGAGGTGTTGGTCATTGCGCGTAAGCCAGCCCAGCCTGCGCCAATGCACATGCCCAGCGCTGCCAATTCGTCTTCGGCTTGTATGGTGACATAGGTTTGTTTGCCATCTTCCCGCTTGCGCAGTTTTGGCAGGTATTCATTTAATGATTCTGCAATGGAGGTGGCGGGGGTAATTGGGTACCAGCCCAAAAATTGTACGCCGCCAAAAATGGCGCCGAGCGCGGCGGCTGTGTTTCCATCCGCCATGATCAAGCCGTCTGTTTTGTTCATCGGTTCAACAAAAAATGGGTCTTTCTTTTCCAGGTTGGTTTTTGCCCATTCTGCGCCAGCCTTGAGCGCATTAAAGTTCATGTCAATTGGCTTTTGTTTGCCTTTAAAGTGAAAGGTTAAGGCTGCAAGGATTTTTTCCATGTCCAGGTTAATCATTTGCGCCAGAATGCCCACATAAACCATGTTACTTACCAGATCGCGGAAGTTGGTTGGGATGTTGGCATCGCTGCGGATGATTGCCTTGATTGGCATGGCGTAGACTGCAATGTCGGTGCGGGTGACGGGCTGTTTGATGTCGTCTGCGTAGAAGAATGCCCCGCCTGGCACAACAGATTCCAAGTCGCGCGCAAAGGAGGCGGGGTTCATTGCGATTACAATGTCTCGCTGTTCTTTGTGTGCAATAAATCCATCCTTGTTGGTGCGGATGGTGTACCAGGTCGGCAATCCCTGAATGTTAGACGGGAAGAGGTTCTTACCCGAAACAGGAACGCCCATTTTGAAGATGGTGCGCAGGATGGTGTTGTTGGCGGTGGAACTGCCCGAACCATTCACTGTGCCGACTGTGATGGAAAAATCGTTGATGATCTTGTTCATGTGACTCCTTGGTTTATAGCGGACGATGCGCAAACAGGTCTATATGTGTGATTAGCGCCTGGCGCCCCGCCGCGTAATTTTCACTGCAAATACCTTCCACCATCTTTTGATGATAGCCCCATACTTCTTCGAGATAGTCCATTCCGCCGGCGTACATGTTTAGCCCAACAGATTCGTATGCCTCCCAGTAGCCTTCCAATAGCCCGCTGACAAATGGATTGTTAAGACGGCTGTATATGAGCAAGTGTAATTTTCGGTGTTCTTCGTGCGGAACTTGAATGGGGGTGCCGCGTAATTTATCAAATGCGCGCGCGATGATATTTTTTAAGTCTTGTTTATCTTCTTCGGTAAGCAATTTAACCGCTTCGTCCCAATATGCGGTTTCGATATGATTGCGCAATTCTGAGTATTTTTCAAAATGGCTGATGTTAAGCGCCAGCGCGTATGCCAGGCTTTGTTTTACTGCTGGCGCAAAAGAATATGCCAGCCGCCTTGTTCCTGTGCGCGGGCGTACTTCCACCAAGCCCAGCGCGCGCGCTACTTCCAATTGCTCTCGTAAGCCCGCTATGCTTATGCCAAGTTCGCGGCTTAACTCGTTTAAACTCGGCAGGCTGTTTTCTGCTTCCGGGTGCGAGGCAAGGTAGCGTAAAAATTCAGAAATTTTGGGGGAGACGCGCTCTCGTAATATCATCTTAGTTATCCGATTAATCAGATTAATCAGATTGTACGATGAGGCTGGAAAATTGTCAAGAAAAAATTCAAGCCCCTCTAAATTTTGGTCGAACATGCTATCATCAATTAGGAACTTAGAAGTTAAGTGCTTGCTTTTCGCGCAGCGACAAGAATTTTTTGAACCACGAAGGGTCACAAAGGGTCACGAAGTATTTGTTAGGTTTTCCTTTGTGTTCCTCACCTGCACTGCACCAAACGCAGTGCGGTGCAAGTGTTGTTGCCTTTGTGGTTGAATCCTTTTTGCTGAAGGTCGGCTTGTCCGAGTTAGGCTTTGCTAAAAAATGGGTGACCCATGACAGACGCTATTATTGCAGGACATCTTTGTTTGGATATTATTCCCGATTTATCTGCCCACCCCGACGGGCAATTTGAGTTGGCTTTTCAACCTGGGCGGCTGCTACATGTGGGGGCTGCCTCCATCTCCACGGGCGGGGCAGTCTCCAATACAGGGCTGGCTTTGCATCGGTTGGGAATTAAAACGCGCCTCTTTGCCAAAGTTGGCGCGGATCAATTTGGGCACACCGTCAATCTGCTGCTTGCAGCTCATGCGCCGCACCTCGCCGCCGATATTCAATTTTGTGCGCAGGTTAGCACCTCGTATTCAATTGTGATCAGCCCGCCGGGCAGCGACCGCACTTTTTTGCATCACCCTGGCGCCAATGACGATTTCTGTGCCGCTGATGTATGTAATGCCGACCTGGGCGATGCGCGCCTGTTTCACTTTGGCTACCCTCCGCTCATGGCGCGTATGTTTGCCAATGATGGGGCGGAACTGACCGAGATGTTGCGCCGCGTAAAAGCCCTCGGTTTAACTACCTCGCTTGATATGGCGCTGCCCGATCCAAATTCGGCGGCAGGACGCGCCAACTGGTCTTCGATTTTGAAAAATACCCTTCCCCATGTGGATATTTTTCTGCCAAGTTTGGATGAAATTTTATTTATGTTGGGAAAAAACGTAAACACCCCGCTCTCTGCCGCATTATTGACAGAAATCAGCGACGACCTGCTGGCGATGGGCGCAAAGATGATCGTCTTAAAACTGGGGCAGTGCGGGTTGTATTTGCGCACGGCGGAGCTGAATATTCTGCAAAACTTGGGGCTTGCCAGCCCGTCCGCTTTGGCAGATTGGGCAAATTATGAAAACTGGCTGCCGTGTTTTCAAGTGGATGTGATTGGCACAAACGGCGCTGGCGATGCCACCATTGCTGGTTTTCTTGCCGCACTGCTGCGAAACTTGCCGCCTCTCGCTGCATTGAATACCGCTCTGGCAGTGGGTGCCTGCAATGTAGAAGCCGCTGATAGTTTGAGCGGAATTTGCTCCTGGCAGGCTACGCAGCGGAGAATGAATGCAGGCTGGGCGCGGCGCGGTTTGTAATTTTTTTAATGATTAGCAGGGCGAATTAATATAACCGGAATTTTTGAATGCTGCACTACGCGTTCTGTTACGCTGCCCAGTAACAGCCGTATCACGCCTGTTCGCCCGTGAGTGCTCATGGCAATTAGGTCTGCTTGTAGCGTTTCTGCTGCCTCCATGATGGTTTCTGCCACTGCGCCATCGCGTATTAAGTAGGTTACGCGTAAGCCTTTGCACTCCAGTTTGGAGCAGGTATTTTTGAGGTAGTTTTTTTCGTCGGTATGTAAAATTTTGTTTTCTCTTGTCTGTGGCGCAAGCGGTGATTCGTGCAAGTCAAATTCGGCGGCAGGGCTTATGTTTACATGCAGCAATACAATTTCCACATTTAGGGCGTTGGCAAGTTTTTCGGCGTGCGGCAGCACTGCTTCTGACAGGCTGGAGCCATCCAAGGGGACAAGGATGCGCTGGTACATTTAATACTCTCCTAGGCTAGTATTTCTTCCCAGTTTAATTCTGCAAATGTTTTTTGTAGACGATGTCCATCATCTATGGTGATGGTTTGCAGGTTGGTGAATAATGTTTCGGCAACTTTGTGCGCAGGTTCCAGAGGCACAACGTCATCTGCTGTGCCGTGAATTATGACGGTTGGAACAGAAACAGGTTCGAGGTTGAGGTAGGCGGCGAAGTGGTCGCGTAAAAGCGCGGGGGCAAGCAAAATTAACTTGCGCACTTGTGTGGGGTGTTCGCAGGTGAAGACTGTTCCCATTAATCCCCCAAAGGAAGAGCCAATAATGACCCAGTTTTTCTTGCGTCCTAAAATGGGCTTGAGTTGTTTCATGCGCTCTTCAAACGAGCCGCTGAAATCTGGCGTAACCATGCCGGGAAATTTTTCGGCAAATTGGCGTGCCTTTCCGCTTTGGCTGCTGCTTTCCAGCCCGTGCAGGTAAATAATTTTGGTGTTGTCCATTTTCTGTTTTCTCGCGGCAGGGTTTATGCTGGGCTGCTCATCCAGAATGAAGTCGGTTGGCTCTTCTTCCGCCCGTTTTTGTGTGGCAAGTGGTTGTGGGCGAAGCAGGTCTCGCAGTTCTTTTTGTAAAGTGGGGGGCAAGGTTGGGGCAATGCGGCGCAAGGTGATAACCGTCATTGGGTTTTTTGTATTGGCTAAAATGTGTTTAAGCAGGAAGGTGGTTTCGTTGGCAGAGGCGCGGTACAAAGCAACAATCAGATCGGTCAGGTCGTTTTGCAGGGTGGACGGCGCTTCCTCGATGATGGGTTCCATCATGTCAAAAATGGCGGGCAGGTTGGTGTTGGGGGTTTCTGCAATCATGGGCAGCAGGGCTTGAATGCCATTTGTCCATGTGCGCAGGCGCTCTGGGTGCAGGTACTCGCGCACCAGGTTTAGAAATTGATGCGGGGTTTCTTTTCTCATGCGCGTCAGGCTGGTGGAGAGCAACGCCGAGCGCACATGAGAATCGCGCACTTGCTGTGTCCAGGCGGTTAGGCGTGAAAGCAGGCGTTCTTCTTGCGGGGGAATGCGCCCCAAAAAAAAAGCGGCAAGCAGGCGGGTTTCGAGTGCGCCTTCATCCCAAAGTGTATCTGCCAGTTCCAGCGCATTTTGCGGGTTGGCTTCTGCCACAGCGCGCAGTTCATTTTCAATTTGAGTTAAGACTGCGGGCGGTGTGCGATAGGTTTTTAGGTTTGACCCAGGTGCAATATTTTCTTTTGTTCTTAGGGTGTAATTGACATAGAACTCCAGAATTTCCCGCAGATGCTTGGTGAACTCTTCCGGCAGAAAGAAAAAATCTGCCAGACGGTTGGCTTGCTTGCGGAGGCGGGCGAGGTCTATGGCGGGCATGGGTTGGGAGTAAAAAGTAAAAAGTGAGAAGTAAAAAATTTTCGTACACTTCTCACTTTTTACTTCTCACTGATCTTAATATGCTTTTGCGAAATACACTTTGCGTTTGGAAGGCTTGCCGCAGACGATGCAGGTTCCTTCTTCTTTGGGCTGGTCGAAGGGGATGTTGCGGGTGGTGGCTTTGGTGTCTTCCTTTACTTTGGCTTCACACTCGCGCGATTCACACCAGTAGGCGAGCGCCCAGCCGTCTGTCACAATTTTCTTTAAGTCTTCGTAATCTTTCGGTTGGTGGATGTTGGCATCGCGGAATTCGGTGGCGCGTTTGAGGAGCGCATCTTGAATTTCGACCAGCAGCCCGCTAACGGTGGAAGCAAGACCCGCCTGGGGGACGAAGGATTTGCCTTCGCGTCCGGGCTTATCTCGGCGGGCGAGGGCAACCGATTCTTTTTCCACATCTTTAGGACCGACCTCAATGCGGATAGGCACGCCGCGCATTTCCCAGTCGTTGAATTTGAACCCGCTGCTGACGTTGTCGCGGTCATCCATTTTGATGCGGATGCCAGCGGCTTTGAGTTCCTTGAAGATGCGGTCGGCAACTTCCATCACTTTTGCTTTTTCTTCGTCAGTTTTGTAGATCGGCACAATCACAGCTTGAATGGGCGCGAGGCGCGGAGGAAGCACCAGCCCCTGATCGTCTCCGTGAGTCATGATGATGGCGCCGATCATGCGGGTCGAGAGTCCCCATGAAGTTGTCTCGGCAAATTGCAAGGTGTTGTTCTGATCCACATATTGAATTTCAAAAGCCTTTGCAAAATTCTGCCCGAAGTAATGTGACGTGGCAGATTGCAGCGCCTTTTTATCCTGCATCATGCCTTCGATGGAGGTGGTAATCTGCGCGCCCGCGAATCGTTCGGTGTCGCTCTTGGTGCCTTTGACGACTGGCAGCGCGGCTTCGTTGATGGCAAAGTTGGCGTAAATATCGAGGATGCGGAACATTTCCTCTTTGGCTTCTTCTGAATTGGAATGCGCCGTGTGACCTTCCTGCCAGTAAAACTCGGCGGTGCGCAAAAAGAGTTTGGTGCGAAGTTCCCAGCGCATGACGCTGCCCCATTGGTTGATGAGGATGGGCAGGTCGCGCCATGACTTGACCCACTTGGCATACATATAACCGATGATGGTTTCGGAGGTGGGGCGCACAACCAAAGGTTCTTCGAGCAGTTCACCGCCGCCGTGTGTGACCACCGCCAGTTCGGGCGCAAAGCCTTCAACGTGTTCCTTTTCCTTCTCAAAGAACGACATGGGAATCAGCGTGGGGAACGCCGCATTGACATGCCCCGTCGCCTTGAATTCTTTATCGAGCGCGGCGGTGATATTTTCCCACAGCGTCCAGCCGTAGGGTTTGACCACCATACAGCCGCGCACGGGGGCGTAGTCTGCCAAATCCGCCTTCAATACGAGTTGGTTGTACCACTCGGAAAAATCATCAGCGCGTTTTGTTAATTTATCTTCAGCCATTTTGTCCTCTTTGGTTTCACGTTGAACGTTTAACGTTCAACGTGTATTTTTTCAACAGCAGTTTTTACGTCTTCCGCAAAGTATAACAACTCTTGCTGACGCATGGGCATGTAGGATTCAAATTCCTTGAAAAACTGGTCGAAGGTGGACTGCCAACCGCTCCCGACCAGTACCAGCGGTCTGGGAGGCAGAGACTCCACGATCATCAAATTCCACATCAGCGAGATTTCAGTCAGCGTGCCTGCGCCGCCGGGCAGGGCAATCGCCGCATCACAGCCTTCGATGACAGCTTTCAGCCTTTCGATCAGCGTCTGCTTTTTGATTTCTTCTTTAACCCAGGCATTGACCTTCGAGCCGCGCCAGTCTTCGATGTCCTGGCAAGTCACGCCGATAACATGCCCGCCCGCTTCGGATGCCCCGCGCGAAACGGCTTCCATCGTACCCATGTAACCGCCCGTCAGCACGGCATGTCCGCGCTCGGCAAGCATTTTGCCAAGTTCGCGGGCTTCTTCGTAAGCCGCCGAGCCTTCCTTCGGTTGTGCGCCGCCAAATACTGTTATTTTCATAGTTCCTCTTTCAAACGTTGAACGTTTAACGTTCAACGTCCCACTTTCTTCCTTTATTCACTTCAATTTTCTTCAACACCGCTTCTTCAAGGTTTATACCCGAAACCGAAGCCAGTTGCAAAAGGTACAAAGTCACGTCTGCCAGTTCGCTGCCCAGCTCTTCTTTATTTTTAATCTCTTCGCCAAATTGAAAATGCTCCAAAATTTCAGCCGCTTCAATCGAGAGCGATACCGCCAGATTGCGCGGCGTTTGCGGGCGTTTGCTATCCGCCGCGTACCAGCCTTTCGATTTGACCAGTTCGTGCATTTGTTGGGTGAGTTCTTTAATCGTTGTCATCGGTTCTCATTTACAAACAAAAACGGCTCGCCAAGTCTGGGAGCCGTTTGAACGCACAAAAGCGAACCTAGCCAGACCTGGTAGATTTACACATTCGTGGGGACGGGTTCGGGTTCATTAACATGCGGCGGATTATAAGGGTAAAATTGATTTTATGCAAAAGGATTTATCCCGTCTCCTGCGTGACCCAAACCTGATTCCTTTCGCGAAGCAGAATCTACTCTCGCGCATTGCCAACCAAGCCGCAGCCCTGAACATGCCCTGTTACATCGTTGGCGGTTTCGTGCGCGACCTGCTGTTGGGTTATCCCATCAATGATCTCGACATTGTGGTCGAAGGCGACGCCATCAAACTTGGCAAATCCCTCGTGGAAAAATACGGCGGCAAACTTACTCCGCACCACAAATTTCATACCGCTGTCTGGCGCTTGCCTTCATCCTTTATCCTTCATCCCTCATCCCTGGATTTAATCACCGCCCGCTCCGAAACCTATTCCCGCCCCGCTGCATTGCCCACCGTTACCCCTGCCTCCATCGAAGATGACCTGCGCCGCCGCGACTTCACCATCAACGCCATGGCAATCCGCTTGGATGGCGACCACTTCGGCGAACTCCTCGACCCATTGAATGGACAGGCTGACCTCGAAAAGAAAATCATCCGCGTCCTGCACCCGCGTTCCTTCATGGACGACCCAACGCGCATCTTCCGTGCCGTTCGCTACGAACAGCGTTATTCCTTCCACCTTGAACTTTCAACTTTCGACGCTCAACCCGCAACATTCTCTCCCCTCAGCGGCGGGCGTCTTCGCCACGAACTTGATTTAATATTTAAAGAGGAAAATTCCGCTGCCATGCTTGCCCGTTTGCATCAATTGGGAGTCTTCGATGCCTTCGATCCCTGCCTGCCAAAATTCAACGCGGACTATGCCAATTTGCTCAAGTCTGTGCCGCCTGCGGAATTTGGGGTTTCCGAAGATCAGGTCACAGCGGGGTATCTGCTTTGGGTTTTGGATTCAACCGCAGCCGTGGTCGAATCCCTTGCGAGGCGGCTGGTTTTCTCCTCGGCGTTAACTCAGGCGTGCAAGTCCATCATTCAATTGAAAAAAGACTTGCCCGCGCTCAAAACATCCAAGCCTAGCGCATGGACTTTTTATCTTGAAAAAATTCCACTTCAGGCAATTTATGTCCTCTGGCTTGTTTTTCGTGCGCCAGCCTTGCGGGAATTTCTTGTTCACTGGCGGCATGTAAAACAAAACACAAACGGCGCTATTCTAAAGGCGCGTGGCATTGCGCCAGGTCCGCGCTATAAAAATCTGCTATCCCAACTGCGCCAGGCGCGTTTGGATGAAGTGGTAAAAAATGAAAAAGAAGAAGAGGAGTTTTTAAATAGATTGCTATAAAACTCCTGTCGTACTAAAAAGATTAGATTTGAACCCATCGCACTGTGGATCAAGCCTTTAAGCCCGCATGGGTTTTGCACAGCGCATTGTCAAATTTCGGGTGATACAATGGCTGCGGCGCTATTTATTTTTGTCTTAGTTTTTGTAATGCCGCAGGGTTTGCCAACCCTGCGCAAGGTGGAGATCATGACAGAAAAAAAATCAAGCACACAACGTTTGCCTTACCGTTTGCGCGAGCCGTTTTTGGCTTCGACCGAATTGGCGCTTTTTGAGGCGCTGACCAGTTTGGCGGGAGATCGATATAAAATTTGCCCAAAGGTTGCGTTAAACGACATCTTTTATATTGTGCGTCCCAATGAGAACGTACACTTCTTTAATAAGTTCTTTAGAAAGCATGTTGATTTTTTATTGTGTAATTTGCAAACTCTTGCCCCCGTCTTTGGTGTGGAACTGGTGCGCCCGATTTCAAAAAATGAAGCGCGTGAGAGCGATAAATTTATAGACGATCTATTTACCAATGCGGGTCTGCCTTTGGTGCATGTGCCGTCTTCCGAATCTTACAACTTGTCTGACCTGATTCTCCTTTTTCAACTGGCGCTGGTCAATTTGAACGGCACAGTTTCTTTGCGTGAGCAAAACCCCGCCGACTTTGTACCCAACTGTCCCATTTGCGGCAAAATGATGGTCTTGCGTTTTGAGCGTAACGGATCGGCTATTGGTAAGAAGTATTATGGCTGCATGGACAGTCCTCGCTGTCCGGGAATGGTGGCAATGGAATAATCTTTAGGGCGTTTTGTAAAACATGCCGAATAATTCCGCGCCGCTTTTTTTCTGCGCCTTATCAAGATAGTCTTGAAGTGGGACACGCACAATCACCCGTTCCGAATTGTTTTTTTCAAACCAAAACTCTACAAAGCCATACTTGCCTTTAATTTCAGCGCGTGGAATTTCTGTAATGATGTGCATCGCCTGCGCTATCCAGTCGCCAAAAAATTCTTCGTCAGTCAGGTCAGTGGCTGGCAGATAAATATAAAAATCTGTTTCCATAACGCCAAAGGTGGATCGCCCGTCTGCATAGCGGCAGTCTTCGCCAAATAATTCCGCCCTTGCGCTTGCGGCAGGATTGGCAGTTTGAACGGCGTGATTTACTTTCTCTGTTAATTCGGGCGCGGCGTAATTTGCCCAAAGGTAGGCGCATTGTTCCGTCTCTGGCGCTTCGGTTATGCGGGCGCTTGGCGCAGGCGCAAAAACATTTTGCAGGGTCAAAACGCCCGCTGCTGTGGCTAGCACAATTGCAATGATCAGATTTGTTTTTCGCTTTGCCATTGGGTTGCTTTGGATGGGGGAGAAAAAAGCCTATTTCAAAATATTCATTGCAGCGGCAGACATTAACGCGACACCGTTAACCAATGCCTGTTCGTCAAAATCAAATTTGGGGTGATGATGCCCGTAGTCTAAATGTTTTTCTTTATTATTGGAGCCGATGAAAAAATAACAGCCGTCTACTTTTTCCTGCATGAAAGCCATGTCTTCTGCGCCCATTGTCATGTAGGGCGACTGGTCGTGATTGGCGTGCGGCAGAACAAGATGCGCGGCTTCTTGAACTTTGGCGGTTATCTCGGCAGAGTTGATGAGCGCGGGCGTGAGCCGTTTGACATCCACTTCAGCCAGGCAGCCCATTGCGGAGGCAATGCCGTCCACAATTTCTTCAAACCGTCTAATGACTGTTTCGCGGACTTTTGGCTCAAAGGTGCGAATGGTGCCTTGCATCGTTAATTCCTGCGGAATCACATTGAAAGCCGTGCCGCTGTGGATGACTGTAAAGCTGACGACTGCCGTTTCGGTGGGGGCGATATTGCGCGAGACGATGGTTTGCGCTGCTGAGACAATTTGCGCCGCGCAGACAATTGGGTCTATCGCCGCTTCGGGAATTGCTCCATGCCCGCCCCTGCCGATGATCTTTATTTTGAACTCTTCCGCGCCCGCCATGACGGGACCTTTTGCCACATGCACCCAGCCCAGGGGTTTTTCATTCCACAGGTGCATGGAGAGGGTCATGTTTACTTTGGGATTTTCCAGCACGCCGTCCTTGATCATCATTTCTGCGCCGCCAATTTCTTCACCGTTGGCGCCCTCTTCGGAGGGTTGAAAGCAAAATTTGATGTTGCCCGCTATTTCGCTTTTGTGCGCATTCAAAATTTTGGCAACGGTTAGCCCGATTGCGGTGTGCCCGTCGTGTCCGCAAGCGTGCATCACGCCTGAATTTTGTGATGCGTATTCCGCGCTTGTTTCTTCAAGAATAGGCAATGCGTCCATGTCAAAGCGTAAGAGCAGGGTGGCGCCAGGCTTGCCGCCTTCAAGCAGCCCAACGATGCCTGTTTTGCCTATGCCTTTGGTTACTTCCATGCCGAGCGATTCAAGTTCTTTTGTCACAATTCCACCCGTGCGAATTTCATTGAACCCAAGTTCGGGGTGCGCGTGAAAGTCACGCCGCAGGGCTTGGGTGTAGGGGAAGTGAGATTGGGCTTCGGTGAGCAGGTCTGGCATGGGAAACTCCTTGTTTAAAGTTGAAGGTTAAAGGCTGCGTGACGTTTGACCTTCAACTTTTGATTATTATGAATATTTGATAACGCGAAAGTTTTCTTCGTAGCGTGGGTTTTCGTCTGTGCTTTCTGCGGTGTGGCGTGATTTAAGGCGCTCAATCAGTTTGTTGGTATCGGGTATCTGGGTTTTGTGTTCGAGGATTGCCTTTAGTTTAATATCCCAAGTGTCGCTTACGTCTAAAGTCATATTGGGCTGGCTGGTGAGCGAACACCAAACTTCTTTGGGCATGTGCGGTTGAAAGCCTTCTGCAAGAAGTTCGGGAAAGTAGACCAGGTTTCCGGCGGCGGGGAAGACGGCATCCAGCACAATTTGTCCACAAGCGCGGTGGTCGGGGTGGTTAATGCCATACTGGGCAAATAAATTTTGCGGGTCACAAGTGACAAGAATATCTGGCGTGTAACGGCGAATTTCGCGCACAGTGTCGCGGCGCAGGTTTAGGCTTGGGACGAGGTATCCATCTGGCAGGTTGAGAAATTGAACCGTTTGCGCCCCGATAATTTTTGCAGCGTTGTTTTGTTCTGTGTGTCTTAAGTTACATAATTTTTCAGGGGTCATTTCAGCGTGGGTGGCTGGGTTAAATCCTTTTTCACCGCAGGTCATTAGCAGGTATGTAATTCGATGTCCCGCGCGCGCCCATTGCGCCAGTGTTGCGCCGCAGAAAAATTCGGGGTCGTCTGGGTGTGCAAGTATAACGAGGATGTTTTGAGCGGAAGTCCAGTTATTTGTCATGGCAGGGTATATGGAACACGCAACGCGCTTTTTTATTGCGTGTTGCGTGTTGTGTGTGTTATCTCTTGTGTCTGTTTTGTTTGGGTCGGTTTTGGGGCGGCGTGGTTTCTTTTATTTTTTCTTCTTCTTTTTCTTTTTTGCCACAGTCACAACCGCCGCCCTCGTGACGGTCGCAGGGCGCCTGTGACTTACGCCGCAGGGCTTCCAGCTCGTCCCAGGGTTCAATCTCTTCGCGCGAGAAGGTTATGTGCTGTGGGCGGTCTGTGCCGCTTTCAATTAAGACCACCACTTTTTCGCTCATGGGAATTACGTCAATCACCTTGCCTTCGCCTTTGGGCGTTACTACGCGCTTATTACGCTTGGGCAGGGTTTTACGGGCTTCTACATATTGTTCATATTCGTAGATCAGGCAGCAGCGCAGCCGCCCGCACATGCCGGTAATTTCGTTGGGCGTCAGTGAGATGCCCTGTTCTTTCGCCATTTTGATCGAGATCGGAGAAAAGTCAGTGAGGAATTTAGAGCAGCAACGGGTTTCTATGCCACATGCGCCCATGCCGCCCAAAAATTTAGCCACGTCACGCGGACCAATTTGGCGCATTTCAACGTGGGTGTTGGCGTATAGTTGGCTCATGTCTTTTTTGAGCGATTTGAGATCGGCTTTTTCTTCGCTTTCGGTGCTGAAGAGGAAGGCAAGGCGTGATCCGTCATAGTTGTACTCGGCAGTGATAATTTTCACGTCTCTCAGATGAATCTCAGCGGCGCGGGCGCGGCAGTTGATCATGGCTTCGGTTTGCCTGGCTTGCCAGGATTGTTGAAGCAGCAGGTCACGCGGGGTGGCGCGCCGTTCTACGGGCTTCCAGCCGCCTTCGGGTTGGGCAGGGGAGTTCTCAAGAATTTCAATGACCTCACCGAGATGTTTGCCGCGTATCGTATCTACAATCACATGCTCGCCTTTTTTTATGTCGGGCAGGGTGGCAGAGTCAAAGTGGTAGATTTTTCCTATTTTGGTAAATCGAACACCGATAATATTATTTTCCATGCAGTAATTATACTAGCGATGTCAGATAATTAGCCAAACTTCAGCAAGTTCCAGTTTTGGCGCTGTCTGCGGTAGATTCCATCCAGACGCTCAGGTCGTGGGCTGCAATTCCCATCAACCCAACCGAAAACGGAAAGGCGGCATTCAATCAGTTCTTCGGCAGCGAGAAGAAGGAAGAAGACCCGTTTGAGATTATCTAGGGCGACGTGCTTCCGCCCTCCGATTTGCTGGATGCAGAGACGTTGAAGATTACAGAAAAGGAGTGGCAGGATGCAATCCATCAGGATTTCGCACACAGTTTATCCACGCGGATGCAGGGTCGGCTGGTGGTGCGGACAAACTCACGCGGTTTGTTCCTGCAAGTGGGACACGAGATTCCGCCCGCTCCCGTGGAGTTGACCGCGCAGCCGAGTCCTTTTCACCTGCCCATCGGTTCATCTGCCAGCGGTGACATCTGGCTTTCCCTGCTCGAAGGCGATTCGTTCTTCGTCAACGGTTTGCGCGGCATGGGCAAGAGCGCAGAGCTACACGGATTTATTCAGGCTTTGTTACACGGCGGGCAGACGTTGATCCATGCGTGGGACGGCAAAGACAACGCCGAATACCTGCGCTATGTGGGACGCGAGAACTTCACGCTGATGCCCATGCATGGACTGCAAAACGGACTGCAAGCCATTCAGATTGAATGTGCCGCGCGAATGCGGAATTGGCGATGAGCGGACATCCCAATATTATTTCATTTACTAAGCAAGCGCAGGCACACGAAACCATGAAGCCGATTGCGCTGGTGATTGACGAAGTTGCCGAGGTGGAAGACCAGTCGCTGTTGGTGAACCTGGTCAGGTTATATCGTTCGACGGGCGTGCATCCGATCTTCGCTACAAACGACCCAACCAAGTCTGCGGTGATCGCCAAGTCCAATCTTTCCACGCGCATTTCGTTTTTTTGTCGTTTCTTCATCCGATAGTGTGACAGGCTTCGGACGCCCTGGCGCGAACAAACTGTCGAAGATTCAAGGGCGCGGGCTGATCATTTTCAACGCGCGGGTGACTGAGTTCCAATCCTTCCTCGTGGATTATGACAAACCCTCTGAGGCTGGCTTGGCGTGGCTGGCGGCGGGTCATATTACAAGCGGCAAAAGCAGGTTCGCGCTGTGTTGGGTCGAAAAGTTACTTCTTCTTCCACTTCTACCCCCGATTTTGGCTCGGAAGTGGCGTTTCAGGGCAGAAGTAGCCCCTGGTTTTGATGGGGAGATTGCTCACCTGCACTGCAACGGGCGCAGCGCGGTGCAAGTGTCGTACCTCGCAATGACATTCTCATAGCGGGAATTGCTGCGCGGAAGCCCATTGATTTGACAACCTGCCGCATTTGCGTATAATTCGAACTGCAACCGCAAGCCTGCCCCCCTCA
>DYML01000057.1 GCA_020721605.1 Anaerolinea thermophila | reverse complement strand
CATTCCTGCTTCATTTTGCGGTATCTTCGGCTTAAAATGCACCTTTGGAAGAGTGAGCGAACACGGCGCCGCACCGCTATGTTGGAGTGTGGCGCATGTTGGACCGTTGGCTGGAACTGCTACCGACACTGCGCTTGCTTATGCCGTTATGGCGGGCGCCGACCTGCAAGACCCCAACTCACAACATCAACCCGCGCCCACGCTCGCCAATTGGGATCAACCCAGCCTGCGCGGCATAAAACTTGGCGTCTACAAAGAATGGTTCCAACATGCCGACCCGCAAGTCGTCGCTGCCTGTGAGGTGATGCTCAAACGCTTTGTGGACATGGGGGCGGAAATCCGCGAGATTATCATTCCAGATTTGGAATTAAACCGCGTGGCGCAAACCGTGACCATTGTGAGTGAAATGGTGCAAGCCGTAAGTTATACCTACGCCAAACATCACCGCAAACACGGGCTGGACGTGCGGCTCAACCTTGCGTTGGGACGTTCACTGACCGCGCAAGATTATTTGCAAGCGCAACGCGCCCGCACGCGCATTATGCGCCAATTTGATAAAGCGCTCCAAGAAGTAGATATGATCTTAACCCCCACCACTGCCATTGCCGCGCCGCCCATTCCAAAAGATGCGCTGCCCTACGGAAACTCAGACCTCTCCACCACCATTGAGATTATGCGTTTTGTAACCGCCGGCAACATGACTGGCTTGCCTGCCATCTCATTCCCTGTTGGCTATACGACAGACGGTTTGCCGATTGGAATGCAAGCAATGGGACAGGCTTGGAAAGAACACCTTTTGCTACGGCTTGCCCTGCACGCCGAACAAGCCCTGGAGCGCAAAGCGCCGCAGATACATTACAAGATTCTATAAATATGCCCCAACGCCCGCCCTCTACCGTAGAGTGCATTTCTTAAAATAATTTGTGATTAGAAACGCAGCCTCATGCAGAAGGGGGCGGAGTTGGCGGGCAATTAAACATTCTCTGGGTCAGGGGTATTGACTAGATCGTGAATCCATTTTTTGGACAAAAACCTCCAACCGCTCACGAAGGCTTTGGCAATCTCTTCCAGCATCACCATTAAATAAACCAGGTAAACGGGCAGGTGCAAGACGAATGCGCCAAAATATGCCGCAGGTACGCCAATTAACCAAATGGAACTAATTTCCATAATGAGGGCAAAGCGCGTGTCTCCGCCGGCGCGCAATGCGCCCAAAAAAATAGAGAAGTTGAACATGCGAATCCACAAGGTGGAAGCCATAACCAGCAATAACCAGCGCACATTATTTTCGCCGCTGGGTGAAAGATCATAAAGCCCAACAACCACCTCGCGCAGTAGAAAAATGACAAATCCCACGCCGAGGGCAAACGCCACCCCCATAATGACCACGCGCCGAACAATTTCGTAAGCCTCTTCTTTTTTGCCTGCGCCAATGCGATTGCCAACCAATACCGCGCAGGCGTTTCCAAGCCCAATAAATACAACAAATCCCAGTTCTTCGATGGTGGCATTGACGTTGATGGCGGCAATGGAATCGGTGCCGATGTGGGCATAAATGGCATTGTAGGTGGTAATGCCCAATGACCAAAATAATTCATTGGCAACGGCAGGCAGCGCGGTTTTGATCACATGCAAAAAGAAAGGCATATCAAAGGAAAAAAACGTGAGTGGGTTGGCGGCAAGCGGGGTCTTCTGGGTGTAGATCAGCGCCAACAGCAGAATCAGTTCCAAAGCCCAGCCGGCTGCAGTGCCAAAAGCAGCGCCGCGCACGCCCAGAGCAGGAAGCCCGCCAATGCCAAAGATCAAACCGTACCCCAAAATTGTTTTAAAGATCAAAGCAGAAACTGTGGCAACAACCGTCATGCGAATCAATTGAATACTGCGTAAGACGGCAATGTAAGCAGTGGCAATGGCAACCGGAATATAAGAGAAACCCACAATTCGCAAGTAACTGCTGCCCAGTTTAATAACCTCGGCGTCTTTGGTGTAAAAGCCAAGCACGGTTTCGGGAATGAGAACAGCCACAAGGGTAAAGAAGAGCGCGATAAAAATCGCCGCCACCAAACTCATGCCCAGCACTTTGCGAATTGGCTCAATCTCGTGCTTGCCCCAATATTGCGCGGTAAAAATTGCCATGCCGCTGGATAAGCCAAAGAGGATCAAAATTAAGACAAAGAAAATCTGGTTGGATAGCCCAAGCGCGGCGATGGATGTCTCGCCCAATTGCCCGACCATGATGACATCTATCATGTTGAGCGAGGCATTAATCAATTGTTGAAACGAAATAGGGATTGCGATTAACAGCAATTCACGCAGAAAAGAACGGTCTTTAAGAAAGGAAAGGTTCATAGTAGGAGGGGGGGAAGATAAAAAAAGTCGTTGAGTATTTAACCTCAAACGACTTTTGATGAATTAATAATTATGAGTCTTGCGGCTCATCACGGACAATATAAAGCGGTCTACCTTTGGCTTCATCATATAAGCGCCCAATGTACTCGCCAAGAATGCCGAGTGAAATTAATTGCACGCCGCCCAAAAACAATACGGCGATCAAGGTTGTGGCTTGCCCAAAGAATGCGCCAGAGCCTGCCATGCGCATAAAAACAACCACAGGAATGGCAAAAATGGCAACGCCCGCAGAGATAAAGCCAAAGTAGGTAGCAACTTGCAATGGGAAATAAGAAAAGCCGGTAATGGCGTTTAATGCCAGTTTTAGCATTTTGCGGAAGGGGTATTTGGTCACTCCCGCCACACGCGCGGCTCGTTTATAGGTGACGCCAATTTGTTTGAACCCAACCCAGGCAGACATGCCGCGCGGAAAGCGGTGGCGTTCTTTCATTTGCTTAAGCACGTTCACCACTTTACGATCCATCAGGCGGAAGTCGCCCGTATCCACAGGAATTTTGACATCGGTGATGCTGTAAATCAGGCGATAAAACATGGCGGCGCTGAATTTCTTAAACCAAGATTCACCCTCGCGCTCGCCGCGCACCGCATAGACCACCTCGTAACCTTCCTTCCATTTTTTTGCAAGTTCAAGGATGGTTTCAGGCGGGTCTTGTAAATCTGCATCAATAATGATGATGGCGTCGCCACGGGCATAGTCCCAGCCGGCGGTGATGGCAACCTGATGCCCAAAGTTACGGGCAAAGATCACCGGGCGCACGGTTTTATCTTGCTGCGCAAGTTCTCGAATTTTCTCAGTTGAGCCGTCTGTGGAGCCGTCATCCACCAGCACTAGTTCCCAGGGTTCGCCAGTTGAGTTGAGTACCTCTTTGATACGGCTGTACAGCGCGGGCAGATTTTCAATTTCATTGTAGATGGGGGCAATAATGGAATAGGTAATTTTCATAAGTCGGGTTTCCGTTTTTCCTTGATGGAAGGTTTATTTTTGCGCAGGGGTATTTTTTTTACAGGCTGATAGACAAATTGCTTTCCACCATCTTCTGCGAAGGGCGTCAGCCCCAGGACACGACGGCGCAAATATTCCACCACCACCACCAAAGAAGCCAGAACGGGAATAATAAGCAATGCGCCCATAATTCCTTCCAGAATGGTGGCGATCATAATTGCAATAAAAATTAAAGATTCATTCATTTGCAAGCTGCGCCCCATAATGATTGGACGCAGAAAAAAATTTTTGAGGTTGATCAATATCAAATAGACTAGACCAGTAATGCCAGCCACCCAAAAATTGGAAAGCGGAATCCAACTAGAACCTTCCAATAATGCCACTGCTACTGCCAACATGGCTGCCAAAAAAGGTCCTACGTCTGGGATTAGCGTAAATAAGCCTGCCAGCATTCCAAGCACCAAAGCGCCAGGAATGCCAAGAATGAGCCATGCAATGGTGAACACGATGCCAACCGACAACATCAACACGATTTGACCGCGAAGATACGCCATCCAGACATTGCGAATACGTTTGTATAATTCCAGCGATTCCTCGCGGTAAGGCGCTGGCGCCAAATTCAAAAACCAGTCGCGCATGTTGGGCCATTCGCTCATAAACAAATGTACGCTGACAAAAATAATCAACAGCCACAAGACGTTGATGGACGTCATTTCCAGCAAAGCCAGAGCCTCGGCGGGCAAGGGGGTGAGGATTGATTCCTGCAATTGCCTAAGCCCCTGCCCCAATTGTTCAAAGTGGAAGACCATGCTGCCAAACTGTACCGGCTGTGTCAGCAAATCACTGATTTGGTAGGAAAGGTCAAGCAGGTCGCTGGCGACAATTTTTATTTCATCAAAAAAAATAGGGGTCAATACAGCAGGCACGCCCACCAGCAGAATTAATGCCGAGAAATATACAACATTAACCGCCGCCCTGCGCGAGAGCGTGGCGCTGGTCGTGAGCATGGTGACGGCAGGGCTGATCAAATAGGCAATGAATGCCGCAATGATTAACATTTTGGCTGCTTCGTGCGCGTAAAATAACAGGGCAATGGCAGAAGCAAAAATAAGCAAGCCTATCAGATAACGGAAGACAATATTCCACGGAACGTTTTTCATAAAATCTTTTTCACCGCCGCCAAAGTAGGTTCAATAATCGGAGCGGGCTGAACCGCCTGCATCGCCGCGCGGACGTCCTTAAGCCCACTGCCGGTGTTGATCACCAAAATTGGGTCGTCACTTCTCACTACGCCCAAGCCTGCCGCCCTAACCAAACCAGCATAAGCGGTGGCGCCGGCAGGTTCGGCAAAAATGCCCATCTTTCCAAGTTCGGCAATCGCTTGAATGATCTCGGCGTCTGATACGGTAATGTATGTGCCGTCCGTTTCTTTTACAGCGCGCACTGCGCGCACACCGTCACGCGGCAGATCTACCGAAATGCTGTCGGCAAGGGTTGCGGCAGAGACCGGTGTGATGGCTTCGGTGTTGGCGCGAAAGGCATTGGCGATTGCGGCAGAACCTTCGGCTTGCACGCCGATAATACGCGGCATGTTGGATATCCAACCCAGGGTGAATAAATCTTTAAAGCCTTTGTGAATGCCAGAGATGATGTTGCCGTCGCCGACAGAAACAAAAATCACCAATGGTGAATGATTGTTCAAGGGGCTGTCTTTTTTGTGCCAGTCACGATGGGCGCCAAGCCACCATTCCCAAATTTCAAAGGCGGCGGTTTTCTTGCCTTCCAGGGTAAATGGGTTGTAGCCCGTGTTGCGGCAGTACCAGCCAAATTCATCTGCGGCTTTGGTTGTCAGGTCGAAGGCGTCGTCGTAGGTTCCATCCACCAAAATAACTTTTGCGCCAAAGACGAGCAGCTGCGCCACCTTTGCCTGCGGAGCAGATTTGGGGGCAAAGATAATTGCCTTTTGCCCAACGGCGGCAGACATGCCTGCCAAGGCTGCGCCCGCGTTGCCAGTGGATGCAGTGACAACTACTTCGGCTTTGATCTCGTGTGCGCGTGTAACAACCACGGCGCTGGCGCGGTCTTTGAAAGATGCGGTTGGGTTACGAGATTCGTCTTTGAGCCAAAGGTGTTTTAGACCCAGTTTTGTGGCAAGCCGAGGCAGGGCAAAGATCGGCGTCCAGCCTGCCGCGTGTAGGGGGGTCAAATCACCAGGCGGGTCGCTGACGGGCAGCAGAGGCAAATAGCGCCAGAGCGAAGCGGCACGGCGCGAGGTTATATCTTCCGAACGAAATTTCTTTTTGATGGTTTCATAATCAGGGATGACATCCAGATTTCCGCCATCTGCTGGGCATGTGTATGTAACCTGACCAGGCAAGTATTCGGTAGCGCAAATTGAACAGCGATAGCCAATGAATTTATTCATTATTATCCTTTTTCATTTTTTTGTTCTTTTCTTTGCCTGATTTTACCCGATATGGGAACAGCAGAAAAAATGACTCTCAGGGCTGAGAGTCATTTTTATTTTTTATTTTTTATTTTCCCTTTCCCAGAGGGTGTTTGCAATCAATTCTTGATCTACGGGGGTTTTGTCTATTCTTACGCCCACTGCGTTGTAAATGGCGTTGGTAATGGCGGGGGTGGTGGGAATGGTGCAAACTTCGCCCACGCCCTTTGCGCCATAGGGTCCCGCTTCAACAGGGTGTTCAACAACGATGGAGGTGATTTCTGGCGTGAGCATAATGCCAGGAACACGATAACGGGCGAGATGGTCCGTGACTATGCTGCCGTTTTCCACCAAAAATTCTTCGGTGAGGGCGTTGCCTAGTCCCATCATCACGCCGCCTTCAATTTGTCCTTGCAAGCCCAGCGGATTAACCGCCAAGCCTACGTCGTTGGCAGAGATGACCTTCAGCACACGCACTTCGCCCGTCAATTTATTTACTTCCACTTCGGCGGCTTGGGCGGCAAAAGAGAAGGCAAAGTGCATATCACCGCCTTCGCCCAGCGGTTTGGTCTTGGGCGCTTCATATTCGTAACGAACCAGCGGGGGTTGCCCAATGGCTTGCATTTCGTTGTAAATTTCAACCCAGGTCAGTTCTCGCCCGTGTAGGTGAACAACGCCGCCGGTGAATTGAATATCTTCAGGGCGCAAGTTGTGCTTCTGCGCCATTGCGGCGCTAATTTTCTCGCGCAAGGTTTTGGCAGCATAGCGCGAGGCGTTGCCCGTTACAAATGTTTGCCGAGATGCTGTGGTTGGTCCGCCATTGGGCGTCAGGTCTGTGTCCATCACAAGGACGCGAACTTTTTCGGGGGCGACAGATAATTCTTCCGAGACGATCAAGCGCATGACAGTGACCAGCCCCTGACCCAGTTCGGCGGCGGAACTGCGAACTTGAAATGTGCCGTCTGAATAGAGTTCGACATCGGCGCCAGATTTATCGGGAGCGCCGCCGCCCAGCCCCGTGTTTTTGTATGCCGAGGCAAACCCCCAGGCGCGTACCAAGTTGGGGTTGGCTGAATCAATCACGGGCGTAAAAGGCTGTGGGGTGTGCTTTCGCATTTCTGCATCCACGCGGTCAATACATTCCAGCAAGCCGACCGATTCTTTTAGTTCCTGCCCAGTGTTGGTGATGCTGCCCACCCGCAGCGCGTTCATACGCCGCAGTTCAATACGATCTATGCCAATTTTTTCGGCGAGCATGTCCATCATGGATTCGACTGCAAAGGCAGACTGAGTAACGCCAAACCCGCGAAATGCGCCCGAAGGCGGGTTGTTGGTGTACATGGCGTAGCAGTCGGCGCGGACATTTTCCACATCATACGGACCAGCCGCGTGCGTGGTGGCGCGGGTCATCACTTTTTCGCCAAGCGAGGCATACGCGCCCGTATCGCCGTATAGTTCTGTGTCTACTGCTACAAGGCGTCCATTTTTCTTTGCGCCCATTTTGACGCGAATTTGGGTGGCGTGACGCTTGGGATGCACAATCAAACTTTCCTGACGGTCGAAGAGAAGTTTTACAGGGCGCTGGGTGATGTTGGCAAGCAGGGCAACGTGAATTTGTCCCATAATGTCTTCTTTGCCGCCAAAGCCGCCGCCCATCAACTGCCCCACGATACGCACACGGGATTCGTCCCAGCCCAGGGCGCGGGCAACCTGGGTTTTATCCTGATATGGAATTTGTGAGCCGACATATACTTCCATGCGTCCATCAGCCAGCGGCACGCCAATGCTGCATTCGGGTTCAAGGAAGGCGTGGTCGGTGGTTGGGGTGTGAAAGGTGTGTTCAATCATTATGTCTGCGGCGGCAAAGCCCGCGTCCACATCACCTTTGCGAACTTTGATGTGTTTAAGCAGGTTTCCTTTTTCGTGAATTTGCGGAACGCCATCTTGCCGCGCCTGAACGGGGTTGGTGATGATGGGTTGAAGGTCAAACTCGGCTTCGATCAAGTTGGCTGCTTCTTCGGCAATTGCCTGTGTTTCGGCGGCGATAATCGCCAGCGCGTCTCCCACATAGCGAATGCGCTCTCCAATGCCCACCATGACGGGCCAGTCGTAGATGACCAAGCCGTGCGTTTTTTCACCAGGGATGTCGGCGGCAGTCAGAACAGAGATAACCCCAGGCAACGCCTTGGCTTTGGAAATGTCAAGTTTTTTCAAAAACCCATGCGGAATCATGGCGCGTTTGGCTTTGGCAAATAACATGCCGTCAAAGGTCAAGTCATCAGTGTAAATTGCCGAACCAGTGACCTTCTCTACTGCTTCGGGGCGCAGGTGGCTATGACCTACGGTTTTGTAATCTTCACTGCGCGTTGAGCTGGGGATATGTGTTGGCTTCTGAACGGGTTCGCCTGTTTGCAATGCCTGAGCCGCTGCAAGAATGGCATTCTCGATGGAGGGATAGCCCGCGCAGCGGCAGAGTGTGTCTTTTAAAGCAAATCGAATATCCTCGCTATCGGGGTTTGGGTTGCGTTTGAGCAAGGCGTAGGCAGTCATAATTTGCCCAGGGATGCAGAATCCGCATTGAACTGCGCCATGCTCCACAAAGGCTTCTTGCAGGGGGTGCAGGTGCATTTCTTCGTGAACGCGCTCGGCAAGCCCTTCAATGGTGACGATGGTTTTGCCGTCGGCACGCTCGGCAGGATAAACACAAGACATCATCGGCTCTCCATCCACAAGGACGGTACACGCGCCGCACTCGGCTTCTTCGCAGCCAATTTTTGTGCCAGTCAGGTGAAGACGCATCCGCAATAAAGAGGCGAGGGTCTCGCCAGGTACAGATTCCAAAGTTTTTTGAATGCCGTTAACTGTAAGATTAATTTTGTTGGTCATAGTTTCCTCGTATAAAACGGTTTCAAAGTCTAAAGACGTTGGTGTCCAACAACTCTCGCCGCTGGACCGTTCAGCCTAGACCGCTCTTTCCCACGCGGTTTCCAGCACATCCTTAAATAATCCGCCCACGATGTGCTTGCGGTAGTCGGCGCTGGCGCGGCGGGCGCTGGTGCGGAATTTGGCTTGGGTAAGCAGGGCTTCGAGCGCCCCGCTAAAATTTTCTTCGGTGAGGGGTTTTTCGCGCAAAAAGGCTTCGGCTTCGGTGGCGCGGAAGGGGGTGGCTCCGCCAGGACCAACGGCAATGTGAATATCTTTTACCGTGTCCTTTTCGCGTTCAAGCCAGACGGCGCAGTTCAAAATGGGTAACGCAACCCCTTGCGGGCGCATAATGCGTTTGAAGCAAGAGGCTTGTCCTTTTTTAGTCAAAGGAAGATAGAAGCCAACGATGATTTCTTTGCCTTTATCGAGTGCGGATTTTCCGGGACCGGCAAAAAGCGCGGTGAAGGGCATTCGGCGTATGCCGCTGGGGCTGGCAACTTCGGCTTGAGCGTTGAGGGCGGTCAGGGCAATGGTTCCATCGGCGGCGGGCAGGGCGTGCGCCACGTTTCCCCCGATGGTGGCGGTGTTGCGGACTTGCGGACCGGCGATCAAGTTTGCAGCCTCAACCAATGCCTGAGCGTAGTTTGCAACGAGTGGATGGGTTGCTACGCGGTTGATGGCAACAGCAGCGCCAATGTAAAGTTCGTCTCCGCGCGGTTCAATCAGATTCATTTCTGCGACGAAGGTTAAATCAATTAATGTGTGTACGGGGGCGTGACGACCCTGCTTCAAGTCCAACAGCAAATCTGTTCCGCCGGCGATGGGCATAACAGAATCTGTTGCAGATACGAGGGCTTCAATTGCCTCTGCCACCGAAGCGGGTTTTTTATATTCTTGCCAAAGGTTCATAGTGGTTTCCTCTTTCTTGCTAAAAGCGGCGGTACTTTTCGATGGGATGCCTGCTTCGCAACCCAACGCCGCTGCTGCGCTCTGCACGCGCCAGCGACCACCGAACCGATGATTTATTTTACTGCTTTTACCAAAACACCCAAAGTCTTTTGCTGCGGGCGCAGAGTTTTTTAAAAGACTTCGGAAGTTTGTTTTATTTCTTCTGGGTGAACGCCTGCCATTAGCAAACCAAGTTTTTGCGGAGTGGCTTCGACGCGCGGAACGATGTCCATCACCTGACCTTCGTAAAGAACTGCAATGCGGTCGGAGAGCGCTAAAATTTCGTCCAAGTCTTCGGAGATGAGTATGATTGCCGCGCCTTGTTTTCGTTGTTCAAGCAATTGCTCGCGGACGTATTCGGTTGCGCCAATATCCAACCCGCGCGTAGGCTGGGCGGCGATGATGACATGTGGAGTGCGAAAAATTTCGCGCGCCAGCACAATCTTTTGAATATTTCCGCCGGAAAGATTTTTGGCGTGGGTTTCACGCGAAGGGGTTTTAATGCGAAAGTTTTTAATCAGCGCGTCGGCATGTTGCGAAATCTCGCGCAGGTTAAGAAAGCCGTAGCGCGAGTAGGGCGTTTTTTCATGTTCGCGCAAAATCATATTTTCGGCAACGGTAAAATCTTTAATCATGCCGTCACGCATTCGTTCTTCGGGAATGTAGGAAAGCATTCGGTCGGTAATTGCGGCAGGGTCTAAGCCGGTAATGTCGCTGTCTTCCAAAATAATCTGACCGCTGGTTGTTTTTCGCAGCCCAGTGATGGTTTCTGCCAGTTCGCGTTGACCATTGCCAGAGACGCCCGCAATGCCTAAAATTTCACCTGAACAAACTTCAAAGGTTACGCCGCGCAGACCGGGCGTGCCGCGATCACTGCCGCAGGAAACATTTTTAATTTCCAGGCGGGGAGCGCCGCGTTGAACCTGCCCACGATCTGGGGTAAAGCCCACTTCGCGCCCCACCATCCAATTGGCAAGATCTTGTTTTGTGGTTTCAGCAGTCAGGCGTGTGCCAATCATATGCCCGTCACGCAAAACAGAAATACGGTGGCTAATTTCAACCACCTCGTGCAATTTGTGCGAAATGAAGACCAGCCCATGACCGTCTTTAACCATTTGATTCATAATGACAAATAGTTCGTCCACTTCCTGCGGGGTGAGGACGGCAGTGGGTTCATCTAAGATGAGCAAGGCAGCGCCGCGATACAGGGCTTTGATAATTTCAACCCGCTGTTGCTGCCCCACCGATAATTGCCAGATGTAGGCAGATGGGTCAATTTTCAGCCCATAAAGGTTGGCTAACTCGATAATGCGCTTCGAGACGCGGTCCAGGTCGGTTAGTACGCCGCGCGAAGATGGCAACCCCAGAGCGACATTTTCGGCAACGGTCATGGTTTGGACGAGCATAAAATGCTGGTGAATCATGCCGATGCCAAGATTGATGGAATCATTGGGCGAGGAAATTCGCACGGGCTTGCCGTTGATCAACACTTCGCCTTCGTCGGGATGATACAAGCCGTACAGAATTTTCATCAACGTGCTTTTGCCCGCGCCGTTTTCACCGAGCAGGGCATGGACTTCGCCAGACTTCACGTCAAAATTAACATGGTCGCTGGCAAGCACGCCAGGAAAACGCTTGGTAATGCCGCGCATTTCCAGGGTTTCGATGCGGGTTCTTCCAGAAGGGAGTTTGTCGCTTTCGCTCATAGCGTCATCCTAGCCCCCACCCTTGCCCTCCCCCAAATTTTGTAAAATTAGGGGAGGGCTGGGAGGGGGTAAAAACTATTTACAAACTTACGGCAGGGTAATGGTGATGGTTCCGTCCACAATGCCCTTGATGGTTTCATCGGCAAGGGCTTGGGCTTCGGCGGGAAGAGCATAGCCATCGTTGAACTCGATGACCTGTCCACCATTGGCGAGGTCGGCAGAGAAAGACTGCCCGCCGAGGGTTCCACCTTGAATCAAGCCAATCATTTCGGCAAGCATGACTTCCCAGTGATAGACCTGGCTGGCGACCACGATGGTGGGGGCAAGCGAAGCCTGATTGGACTGGGTTCCGAACCACAAAGCGCCGGCTTCCTCGGCTTTGCCGATTGCGCCAACGACCATCTGGGCGGAGCCAGACAAAACATCGGCGCCCGCAGCGATGTGGGTGGTGGCAGCTTCGGAAGCGAGGGGGATGTCTGAGAAGGAGCCAATATAGTTGACATTGACCTGGGCATCGGGGTTGGTGGCGATAACGCCGGCTTTGAACCCGTCAATGTACAGTTTGGCATCGCCGGTCTCAATAGGACCAACCACGCCGATGACCTTGCTCTTGGTGAGGGTCGCGGCAAGCACGCCGTTCACATAGCCGCCTTCCTGCGAAAGAGCTTCATAAGCAAAAATGTTGGGCTGACCGAAAGTATCCACTGTGGTGCCCCAGGCGAAACTGGTTTCGGGGAAATCGGGGGCAATTTCTTGCAGCGAGGAGCCGTACTGTGAGCCATGAGCAATGATCAGATCGAAGCCCTGAGTGGCGTAATCGCGGATGGCGGCGGCAGCATCGTCCACCACAAACATATTTTCAGAGTAAACAAACTCAAAATTCTCTTCGCCCATTTGATCCTTAATACGAGTGAGTGCGTCGTACATGGACTGACCAAACGCCTTGTCGGTGATGCCGCTGGGCATCACAACCGCAACGCGGAAGGGTTCAGCCATAGGGGCTTCGGTGGCGGCGGGGGCTTCGGCAGGCGCCTCTGTGGCGACGGGGGCTTCAGCGGCAGGCGCTTCGACAGCAGGGGCGCCACAGGCGCTCAAAACGAGAGCCAGGGTAAGTACAAACCAAACAAACTTTTTCATCTTCTTCTCCTTTAGAAAAATGGATGGATATTCTTTCGACAGGGCGCGCGCCCTGTTGCGAAATTCGAGGTTAATCGCCGCGCTCAAAGGGTTTCGATAAGGCAGACGGAGCGCGAACTTTTGATACGGTGGCAACCAGCACCAAAATTGTAACGACATACGGCATCATTACCGCAATGTCCGAGGGAACGGGAATGCTCAAGACCTGCATCCACAGTTGTAGTGAGTTGATAAAACTAAACAATAACGCGCCGCCCAAAATACCAATAGGACGCCATGCGCCAAAGTAAACCAACGCCACCGCAATAAATCCGAGTCCGCTGGTCATATTTTGTTGAAAGACATTCAGCAGGGCAATAGAAAGGGATGCGCCCGCAATTCCGGAGAGAGTTCCGCCGAGAATGATAGTGAAATAACGAACCCGTGCCACGCTCACGCCGAGGGAATCTGCCGCATCGGGATTTTCACCCACCGCGCGAATCTTCAGCCCAAGCGTGGTCTTGTTCAGCACAAACCAGGCAATAGGCACAAGCAGGTAGGCAAAATAAACCAAAATGTTCTGGCTGAAGAAAATTTCGCCAATGTAGGGAATATCGCTAAGACCGGGTATGTGAATTTTAGGAAACCCTTTAACGGTCTCCACTGTGCCCATCAATTTTTGGAAGAGCAGGTCGCTCATGCCCAGCCCAAAGAGATAAAAGCCAATACCGCTAATGCCTTGTTCTGCCTGAAGGTTGACGGTGACGTACGCCATAGCAAGCCCCATTAACGCGCCAACCAGCATGGCAGTTAATAACCCAAGCCATAAATTGCCGGTGGTCAGCGCCACATAAAAAGCGGCAAACGCGCCCAAGAGCATTTGACCTTCAACGCCCAAATTTAGCACGCCGCTTTTTTGCCCAAAAGCCTCGCCAATTGCCGCAAATAAATAGGGAGTGGACAGGCGAATGCCCGATGCCAAAATGCCAACAAAAACCGTGACTGTAAAAAGGTCGGAAATCATGAGCCAGCCTCCGCTTGTGAAATTGGTTTATTGCCCGTAAGCGGGGTTTCATCGTCACGTTTGGCAACCGCCTCGCGCCTGCGCTGCCGCCGCCTGCGGATAATTTCGCTGCTGACGACAAAAACAACCACCAGCCCATTTAAGGCGGTGATCAATGCCGAGGGAACCTGCACCACCCTTTGCATTTTATTGGCGCCGACCAGCAGTGCGCCAAACAAAATAGAAGCGGGGATGGTCAAAATGGGGTGCAATCCGCCAAACAGGGCGGCAACAATGCCATTAAAGCCGGCGCTGCCAGTAAAGCCCGAAGCCGAGCCGTCTGTAATCATGCGATAGTTTACGCCAAAGACCTGAATTGCGCCCGCCAAACCAGCAAATGCGCCGCTGAGGAGCAGGGCTAGCACCATGTATCGTGGAACTTTAATGCCCGCATAACGTGAGGCATGTGGATTTTGCCCCACAGCGCGAATACGGTAGCCGAGCGTGGTACGCCACAAAAGGATGTAAACCAAAACAGCGAGGATGACCGCAATTAACGCGCCAAGATGCAAACGGGTGGGAGCCAGACGCGGCAGGCGGAAAATTTCCTCCAGGCGGGCGGTCTGCGGAATTTGCGAAGCCGCTTGCGCCTGTGCGGGGTCAATCATCGGACCGCGCAGCAGGAAGTTCATAAACTGCACAGCGATGGCATTCATCATCACTGTGCTGAGAATTTCATTCACGCGGAAGTAGGCTTTAAGCACGCCCGGAATGCCCCCCCAAATTGCGCCGCCTAAAAATCCTGCAAACATGGAAAGGAGGATGGTGAGCCAGCCAGGCAGCCCGGTAAAGTTTAGCCCAACCCAGGTTGCAAGGACAGCGCCGATAATCATCTGCCCTTCGCCGCCAATGTTAATCACATCGCCGCGAAATGAGATGCAAATGCCAAGCCCAACCAGCAGCAGGGGCGTTGCCTTAACCAGTGTTTCGGCAAGCGCATTGGTGCTTCCAAATGCGCCGTCCCAAAGGGCGGCGTAGGCAACAATTGGATTAACTTTCAAAATCAAAAGCATGACTGCGCCCACAAACAGGGCGGCTAGTGTTGCCAGCACGGGTAATAAAGCATCTATCAGGGAATTCAATCGGGATCGCATTGGGCGCTCAATCTCCACAAAGATATATTTGCAGGGTACTCACACAGTGATCAAAAAAGGTTAATTCCATGCCTGCGCCAAACTCAGACGCAAGACCGAATCGTCAAAATAATTGACGCCAAAAGCAAGCGGTAAATTATTCTTTCCGTAAAATGAGATATGCAGTTCCAAAATTGACCTGCCCGCCGCGCCACCCAAAAAGCGGTGAACTTCGGCACTAATGATTGTGGAGCGAATATCGGTAATGATAAATACAATGTCCTGATGAAAATAAGTACGAAAAATGTCGCGGATGTGAAGATGCCCATCAATACTTTCGAGGGGTTCGCAGAGAAGCGCAGAAGGGATAAAGTTATCTGCCAGGCTGACTGGGCGCTGGTCGGCAAAAAACAAGCGGCGAAGGTTGATTAGGCTGTCTGCGGTATTCAAACTCAGGGCAAGCGCTTCTGTTTCGGCTGCGGGTCGCTGTTCAATTGAAAGGGGCTGAATGGACGATTTGTATCCATTGCCTTCGATCAACCGCACCAAGTCCCACAGGTTGCCAAATTGAGCGCTGGTTTCACGAATGCGCAGATTGACGTATGTGCCGTCACCTTGTTTGCGAAGAATAAATCCATTGGCTGCCAATTTGGCAAGCGCGGTGCGCACTGTCGCTCGGCTTACCCCCAATTCGTCAGATAATTCACTTTCAGACGGCATACGGCTTCCTGGTAAATAGGCTCCCGCCCGAATTCTTTCGAGCAGAACTTCATCTACTTGATTTGCAATGGACTTCGCGGGAAGTATTCGCATGGGTTATAAAATGAAAGGGTAGTCGTCTGACGTTTGTTTGTTTGTAACATAATTCACATGGAATTTCAATAGCCAATTTTTTCAGAAAAATTGGCTGACAATAACAAACGTGTTGCGTGTTTCGTTTTCAAAACATTACGAGACACGCAACACGCTGCGTACGACCAGGCGTTTCAACCCGGATGAACCGCCTTATTTTCCGCGTTCTCCGCGAATGTATGGATTGCCAAGTGCGGCGGGCGCGCCGAGTCGTTTCCGCATGGCTTCGCGCGAGCCGATCACCAACACAATAACCGTGAAGGCGTACGGCAGCATTTGCAGGAAGAATCCCCAATACGGGTTGTAATAAAAGGGATTATTGAAACCAAATAAAATGGTCGGTCCTTGAATGTCTAAAATGAGGCGGCGGAGCGCGCCGAAGGCATACGAGCCAAACATGGCGCGGACGGGGTCCCACTGCGCGAAGATGACCAGCCCGACTGCGATCCAGCCCTGACCGGCGGTGGTCAACTCGCTGAACCAGCCTGGTGAAACTGCGAGGCTGATGGTTGCCCCTGCCAAGCCTGCCAGCATTCCACCAATAAAGACATAGAAATAACGCAGGCGAAAGACACTAATGCCAAGCGAATCCACAGCCGAGGGATACTCACCCACCGAGCGCAGATTAAGCCCAGGGCGCGTGTGGTTGATGAAGTACCATGTCAACGGCGTGAACAGGTAGCCGATGTAAACCATCACGCTTTGTTTGGTAAATAAGATCGGACCTAAAAACGGGATTTGCGAAAGCAAGGGAATTGAAAAATTTGGCAGGAGCGAAACCGTGCCAGCCTTGCTCAAGCCTTCGCCTAAAACCAGGCTGATGCCTGTTCCAAGAAAAGTGAGCGCCAGCCCGCTGACAACCTGGTCTGCCTGCAAGGTGATGGTGATAAAAGCGTGAACTTGGCTGATCAGCCCGGCGGCGAGCATAGCCGCCAGCACGCCAAGCCAGGGATTTCCTGTGGCAATGGTGGTGCTGAACGCGGTCATCGCGCCCATCAACATCATGCCTTCCACGCCAAGGTTCATTACCCCTGAACGTTCAGCGAAGATTTCACCAATTGTGGCAAATAACAGCACTGTGCCTGTGGCAACGCCTGCCTGAAGAATGATGATTGGATCCATGTTTATTCCTCCGCGTCTGCGCGCACAATGCGGACGCGATAGCGCAGTAAAAAGTCACTGGCAATGAGCGAAACCAGGATGATGCCCTGAATCATCTTGGGTATGCCCGACGGCTGAATTTCGCGCCCTGCCAAAATCAATGCGCCAAACAAAACCGAAACCACAATAATGACCAGCGGATTCAGTTTTGCCAGCCATGCCACAATGATGCCGGTAAAGCCGTAGCCGGCGGCAATCGGCGCGGTCTGCAAGCGATGCACCACGCCAGAGACTTCGCTCATGCCGCCCAAACCAGCCAGCGCGCCAGAAAGCATCATCACATAAATAATATTGCTTGTGATATTAATGCCCGCGTACTTCGCGGCTTGAGCGTTGTCGCCAATCAAGCGGATTTCATATCCCCAGCGGCTGCGATACACGATCAGCCACAAAATGACCGCCGCAACAATCCCGATCAGCAAACCTGCGTGAGTTGTTAGACCACGAAAAACAGGATATTCTTTTGCATATTCCGACAGGCGCGGAAGCCAGGCAGAATTTGGAAACTTGGGAGACATTTGAAAACCGCCCTCAGACCAAACGCCGAAAATCCAAAAGTTGACCCAGGCTACCGCAATATAGTTCAACATCAAGGAACTGATAATTTCATTCACATTGAGTTTTGCTTTTAAATAGCCGGGGATAAATCCCCAAATGGCGCCCATCGCCATGCCAGCCAATGCCATCACCAACAACATCAACCAGCGGGGAGTCTCGGCAGATAACACGGGAGCCAGCACAATGGCGCTTGCACCAAACGCGCCCATGATGAATTGTCCCTCGGCGCCGATGTTCCACAACTTCATGCGGAACGCCACCGAACATGCCAGCGCAACCAGCAAAATTGGAGTGGCTTTCACAATCGTATCGGAAAGCACGCCGATATCACCGAACGAAGCCCTGGCAATATGTTGATAGGAGCGGATGGGGTCGCCGCCGGCGAATGAGATCAAAATCCCGCCCAAAAATAACGCAAAAACGAGCGCGCCCAGCGAAACCAGCAATGGATACCATGCCGGGGGTACATCCAAACGCGGCTCAACACGAATTTTGTAGCCCGCGCTTTTCTTGTGTGTGGAAGTTGACTCAGCCATTTGCGGCGACTCCTTCTTTTTGGATTTGATCCAACGGGGTGCCTGTCATCATTTGCCCAATGGTTTCGATCAGGTTTTCATCTGGTTCCACGCCCCCAACCTGAACCTCGCCCATAGACTTCCCTTCGTAGATCACATAGATGCGGTCACACAATGACAGCAATTCTTCCAATTCTTCCGAGATGAGAAGAACTCCCGCGCCTGATTCGCGCTGCGCCATCAGCAAACGGTGAACGCCTTCGATTGCGCCAACATCCAACCCGCGAGTGGGCTGCACGGCAACCATGAAATTGGGCAACCCCGAAATTTCTCGCGCAA
>DYML01000056.1:11125-18373 GCA_020721605.1 Anaerolinea thermophila | reverse complement strand
GCCCGCATCACCGCCGACCCCGAACTGGAAGCCACCTTCAACGACCTGCGCGCCGCGCGCAGCATCCTTAAAAAACTACCTTCACGCAAAGCGCCACGCAACTTTACCCTAACCCGCCAAATGGTGGGCATCACCCCGCCCCTGCCGCGCTCATACGCCTTCTTTCGTTTTGCAACTGTTTTCAGCAGCCTACTTTTAATGTTTACCTTTGCCGCCAACGCACTCGCTCAAATTCCTCTGGGGGGATACGCAGTCATGGGTGGCATGGGTGGTGGTGGTGGTGGCGACACCGCCGAAGCCCCCGCCCCAGAAGCGGCTCTTCTCGAACCCCTGCTCAACACAGATGCCGCAGCGGTGGAAGCGCCAACCGCCAAAGAATCAGCCCCCGCCGCCGCATTACAAGACCCGCCCCAGGCTGAAACAAAACCTGAAGCGATTATTTCCATTGTCTGGCAGATCGGCTTGCTGGCGTTGGCGCTCATCGGCGGAATCACCATGCTGGCACTGCGTATGTCGGCAAAACGGAAGTGGAAATAATGGCAAAAGATGCTCACATAAAATTTTGCCCGCGCTGTGCAGCGGCAGTGGAGCAGATTAACAAATTTGACATGGTGCGCCCCGTCTGCCCACAATGCGGCTGGATTTATTTTCAAGACCCCAAAGTTGCCGCAGCCGTACTGGTAGAAAAAGACGGGCGAGTTTTACTGGTGCGCCGCATCAACGAACCGTTTCGCGGCATGTGGACTTTGCCAGCCGGCTTTATAAACGGCGGAGAAGACCCCGCAGAAGCCGCAGCGCGTGAATGCCTGGAAGAAACCGGACTGCATGTGCGCATCACCCGCGTGCAAGATGTAATTGCAGGCAAAGAACACGAGCGCGGCGCAGACTTTATCATCATCTATCATGCCGAGGTCATCGGCGGGGTTTTACGCGCCGCAGATGACGCAGACGCAGCAGAATGGTTTGCCCAAAACGCCCTGCCGCCACTGGCGTTTCGAGCCACGCAGCAGGTGCTAAAAAATTCATTTTAGTCATGTTAAAAAAATAGCCCTGTCTCTTTTTATTTACTTATTTTTAGTGTATTCTTTAATCAAACTTTAGCAAAAAGGAGAAAATATGAAATCACAGTACCGCACGCTTTTTATCTTTCTTGTTTTATTATTGTCAGTAGGGCTGGCTTGCAACGGAGTTGTTGCGCCTGCCGCCACGGCAACCCAGCCCCCACTCACCGAAGAACCCGCGCCCACAGAACAAGCCGCCGATTCTCCCACACAACAAGCCACCGATGCTCCCACAGAAGAAACCGCCGATGCGCCAGATTTCTTTACCGAAGAATTTGACAACGGCGCTGAAAACTGGTCACAAGAAATATCGTTAAACGCACAAGATGGAGACACCAACCAGGCAAACATCAACCTGGAAGATGGTCGTCTGGTTTTTGACTTTGGAAAATGGTTAATCGGCTATGTGTTTTATGACCCATACGACTACACAGACGTGCGCCTGGATATTCGCGTTGAAAATCGTGGAACCAACGTCAATAATATTCTATTGGTATGCCGTGCATCCGAGGAAGGTCATTACCTGGTAAACATCGCCAACAGCGGCTTGTATGGAATATACGCCTACAACGGCGAAACAGGCTCATACACTCGAATTGCAGACGGCGGCTCAACCAAGATCAAGGCGGGCAAAGAATTTAATGAATACGGGCTGGTTTGCAAAGAAAAAAGACTTGTACTCTACATCAACGGCAATGAAGCGCGCTCGTACACCGACAACCAGTTCGTCTTCCGCAAGGGACAAATTGGCGTTGGGGTTGCATCGGAAGATCAACTACCCGTCAAAGTGGAACTTGACTGGATAAAGATTAGCCAGCCATAAATTTAATAAACTGCCAATACGAAACAATGACGCTCAACCTTCGCCCATCCCCCATTGCAGGCGCTTGGTACGAAAGTAACCCGCAAACCCTTGCCGAAAGCGTGGATGGCTACCTCCACGCGGCGCAACTGCCAGAAATTAGCGGAAAGGTCATGGCTGTCATTGCTCCGCATGCAGGGCATATCTATTCGGGTGCGGTGGCGGGGTATGCCTTTGCCGCCATTCGCCACCTCACACCGGACTTGGTTGTTATTCTCTCCCCATTTCACCATGCCGCGCCGTTTGAGTTAATAACAAGCAAACATCAAGCCTACTCAACCCCGCTGGGAAATATTGAAGTGGATCGCGCCACGATTCTGGATTTACAACTCAACCTCAACACACCCATCACCGCCATTGCCAACGACCGCGAACATTCGCTGGAAATTGAACTGCCGTTTTTGCAACGCGCCCTCCAAAACAAATTTACCCTGCTGCCGCTTATGCTGCACACACAAGATGCCGTCCTCACAAAAAAACTGGGGCGCGCCCTCGCTCAAACCATTGCAAAGAAAAACGCGTTAATCGTTGCCTCGACCGACCTTTCACATTTTTACGATCAACAGACTGCCAACCTGCTGGATGCAGAAATGCTCAAACGGTTTGAATCCTTTCAGCCTGAGTCTATTTTTGATGCAGAAGAAACCGGTCAGGGCTTTGCCTGCGGACATGCCGCAGTTGCCGCAATGCTTTGGGCAGCCCGCGACCTGGGCGGCAACCATGTGCAAATTCTCAAATACGGCACCTCAGGCGATGTAACCGGGGACTTCTCTTCGGTGGTAGGATACGGCGCGGGGGTTGTCACGCAACAAACAGCCCAACCTATTTTCTGAGAGCCAGCCCAAACGCCGACCAATCAGCCCACTTTGCGCTCCAGCCGCGCCAGCCTGTGACCTATTTCTTCCAACCAATGCTTGCGGATGTAAACAGGCAGGTCGGCGCGTAGCGCCTCACGATGCGCCGACTTTGCCCACTTGAGCGAGGTCGGCGCATCGCGCTTTTTATGCTCATAATATTTTGCCAATTCAATATGGGCATAAATATGCCCGTTCTCTGCTGCCTGTTCCCACAACCGCAACGCCTGATCCACGTTACCGCGTTTTTTTTGCAAAATAGACAAGCGTTTGAGCGCTGCGCCAAAATCGGCTTCACTCAGTTCAAGCTCAAGCCCGCGCTCAAAAAGGCGGGCAGCCTCATCCCAAAGGGTAAGGTCTTCATATAACTTGCCAAGCGCAATAAAATCCAACCCATGCGCCAGGCATCCATACGGATCCGCCAGCACGCGGCTAATATGGCTCAACAGCGCCGCCATTGCAACCACATCCATCGCGTTGTGATAAAACACCCCGCGCAGTGGGCGTGCATCCTGCGTGCGTAAATAATCAAAATACAACCAGGGAATTTCATACCCTGGAACTTCTTCCGAAGCGCGGGTAAACCCCAGCACATGCTCTTCCAGGTATTTTAAGGCGCGCGAGGGAAGCCGGTCACGCCACAAACGCCGCGCAAGCGGCAGCAGGTCCAAGTGCGCATAATTTTTGAACGGCACAGGAATGCGGTGCAATTTATAGCGAGTGGTTAGCAAAGGAATATCAAACGACTTGCCATTGAAAGTGATCAGCGCATTGCACGGCGCAAAAAAATCAATCAAGGCTTCGAGCATGGCGGGTTCTTCAGATGGGTCTTGTAAAAAGAATTGTTGCAGCGCAAATTGACCGTCTACAAAACGCGCTGCGCCTACCAAAAAAGCATAAGTTCCCGTGCCACCTGCCAAGCCAGAGGTTTCGGTATCGAGAAAGGCAAATTGGGTAATGGGCAGTTCTGCAAGGCGCACATCGTTTGCCCACTGCGAAATAAGCGAGAGGCTGGATGCAAAATAAGGGGATGCCTCTCCGTGCCGATAGGTTGGATCAAATGTTTGTTCGGCAACAAATGCTTCACCGCGCGGGGTGAGCCGAAACCTGCCCGCCACAACAGAATCTATGGCGTGGCGATCTGCCCGCCCCAGCGGCGAAGGCGCAGGAGGAATTGGGAATGTATTTGCCGTCTTCACGCCCAGCGCTTTGAGTTTATCTGCAAGTGAAGTCATGCGCTCTATTTTATCCGCAAAACCAATTCTCATTTTGCGGTCTGTCAGCACAAAATGCGCAAATTTCCTGTGTGACAAAATCCAACAAAGCAATGACATTCATCACTAAACCGGCTTTGGCACATCAGGTATCTTTGGTTCGCAATATGATAGAATCGAAAAATCTAATTATTCAACCCCATTAAGGAGATATAAACCATGTCCATGAAAATTACTGAAGACTGCATTGCCTGCGGCGCCTGCCTACCCGAATGCCCGACCAACTCCATCACCGAAGGTGACGGCTCCATGTATGTCATTGACGCGGCAACCTGCGTTGAATGCGAAGGTCACTACGATGCCCCCAAGTGCGTTGAAGTTTGCCCGGTAGACTGCATCATCAAAGCCTAATTACTTTATCAAAAAATTAAATAGTAACCTTCGGGGCAGGGTGCAATTCCCGATCGGTGGTAAAGCCCACGAGCCGCAAGACAGGCGCTTCCTTTTTAGAAAAAGTATCTGTCACAAAAAAAGCGGCAGGATTCGGCGCAATTCCGAAGCCGACAGTATAGTCTGGATAGAAGAAGGTCATCACGACAGGACCTGCATGGTCTCTGAGTGGATTCATGTCCCGAAAACAATATTGTTTTCGGGATTTTTTTAGCGCTGAATCTGCTTCAGGCTCTGCCCCTGCCCGTGTTTACGCCCCGCAGTTATTTTTGCGAGGCGTTTTTTATTTTTAAGACATCTCATTAAAGTACAAGAAATTATGAAACCATCATTCACCCGCTGGCTGGGACTTTTCTCCATTGCTGCCGGCATTTTAGTTTGGGCGCTCATTGCGCAGCGAAGCGGCTTGCCGCGTTTTATTCTCCCTTCCCCAATGGATGTTTGGGCGCGCTTGCTTAAATCTCTGGCAGATGGAAGCCTGCTGTATCACACCAGCGTTACCCTGTTGGAAATTACGCTGGGCTTGCTGGCAGGGTTAACCTCTGCCACCCTGCTTGGATACCTGCTTGCCAAATCGCCCTCGTTGGAAAGAATCCTCTCGCCCTATCTTGTGGCGAGTCAGGCAATTCCAGTGGTGGCGATTGCGCCCCTGCTGGTGATCTGGCTGGGACATGGGCTGAGCGCCAAAGTGGTGATTTGCGCCTTAATTGTGTTCTTTCCTATTTTGGTCAATACGGTGGTCGGAGTACGCGCTGTTCCGCCCGCCCTGTACGACATGATGAATTCACTGCGCGCTACGCGCTGGCAGGTAATTTCAAAACTCGAAATTCCCGCCTCGCTGCCAGTGCTGTTGGGCGGGCTGCGAATTGGCGCCACGCTATCCGTCATAGGCGCCATCGTTGGCGAATTGGTAGACGCGCAGGAAGGTCTTGGTTTTTTATTAAAAGTTGGAGATTTTCAATACGATACTGCGATGGTTTTTGTGGCAGTCATTATGCTGGTTGCGCTGGCTTTAACCTTATACGGACTCGTGACCCTGCTTGAAAGAAGATTTTTAAAGTGGAAAGAAAACGCAAATCATCCATAATCACCGCCGCGCTTCTGCCAGCGGGCAGTGATTTAAACATAACCAACAAGGAGAATTGGAATGTTCAAGAAACTTGCATACCTAATGCTTGGGCTGGCAATCAGCCTTTCGGCGTGCGCCCCCTCGCAGCCCAAAAATGAAACCGGCGCGCTAACCAAAATTCGGCTGCCGGTGGGCTACATCCCCAACATTCAATTTGCACCTTTTTATACCGCCATCGAAAAGGGCTATTTTAAGCAGGCGGGCATTGAAATTGAATTTGATTATTCCTTTGAGACAGACGGCGTAAAATTGGTGGGTGCCGGCGAACTGCCCTTTGCTGTTGTTTCAGGCGAACAGGTTTTGCTGGCACGCGCCCAGGAAATACCCGTCACTTATGTCTGCGCCTGGTATCAGCAATATCCAATTTCAGTGGTCGCCCAAAGCACGGCGGGCATAAACACCATTGCAGACTTAAAAAACAAAGTCATTGGGCTGCCAGGTTTGTTCGGCGCCAATTACATCGGTTTACGCGCCTTGTTATTTTCGGCAGGCATGAGCGAATCGGATGTAACCCTGGAGGAGGTTGGCTTCAACCAAGTGGAACTATTCGCTTCAGGCAAGCAGCAGATTGTGGTTGGCTACACTGCCAATGAGCCAATTCAATTAAAGGCGCAGGGCTTTAATGTGACCGAACTACGCGTGGCAGATTATGTGCAACTGGCTTCAAACGGCATCCTTGCCAGTGAAAAAGTAATTAAAGAAGACCCGCAATTGGTACGCGCTTTTGTTGGGGCATTTTTACAAGGATTAAAATATACCCTCGAAAACCCAAACGAGGCATACACCCTTAGCGCCGCTCACATTCCAAATTTTGCCGACCTTGACCAAAAAACGCAAAGAGACATTCTCGCCACATCCATCGAAATGTGGAAAGCCGAGCGCTTGGGCGCTTCAGACCCACAAGCCTGGCAGAATATGCAAAATATTCTACTGGAGATGGGCTTGATCCCCGAAAAAATGGATTTGAGCAAAGCGTTTACCAATACCTTTGTGCCATAAATTGAAAAATACAACCATGAAAAACGCTCCCATTCTCACAGTAAACAACCTCGCGGTTGTCTTTCCAGATAATAATGGCGGTCTGCGCGTACTGGACGATATTTCATTTGAAGTGCGCCCGCGCGACTTTATCTGCTTTCTTGGACCTTCCGGTTCGGGTAAAACCACGCTCCTGCGCATCCTTGCCGGGCTGATCAAGCCATCTTCCGGGCAGGTAAATTTTGCCCATAAGCAGCAGCCAAAAATTGGCATGGTCTTTCAGCAGGCACATCTTATGCCCTGGCGCACAGTAACAGATAATATTAAATTACCGCTTGAACTGGAAGGTGTGGGGGAATCCACAGCCCGCAGCCTGGCGCAAGAAATGGTGGATCTGGTTGGGTTGAATGGATTTGAAAACTCGTTGCCGCGTGACTTATCTGGCGGAATGGCGCAGCGTGTTGGGCTTGCCCGCGCCCTCATTCACGACCCAGACCTGCTGCTGCTAGACGAGCCTTTTGCCGCGCTGGATGCGATCACCCGCGAGCGCATGTGGGGCGAGTTATCGCGCATTTGGCAGGCAAAACAAAAGACTGTCATCATGGTCACACATTCCATCAACGAGTCGCTCTTTTTGGCAGACCGCGTTTTGGTTTTAACCCAACGCCCAGGCAAAATAAAATTAAGCATGGAAGTTGAT
>DYML01000056.1:2195-11025 GCA_020721605.1 Anaerolinea thermophila | reverse complement strand
GCAAATGCTTCGCGCAAATTAAATTGCGCCAACACCCGCCGATTAAATCCATTGGGGACAATGTATTGGGCAACATGCGGATTGATCTCAAATAATTTTTCATACATCGCAAGCGCCGATTCCATTGCCGCCGCATACTGCCCGCCAAAGCCCGCTTCGGTTACGAGCAGCGGTGTGGCATATCCCAGGCGAGCGGAAAGCCGCTGCGCTGTCTGCGTCATCATGCGGTGGCGCTTAAATTCAGCATACGCGCCCTGATCCATCACCAAGTCAAAAGTATAAACACTGTATTCCAACTCACGCAGCGGCACGTCAAACTGAGTTAAGCGTTTAAATAGGGCGTCTGCCAGTTCGGTGCGTTCTTTCTGCGGCATGGATTTCACACGCGCCAACGCCAAAACAAACGGCATGGTGTGAAAGCGATACAAAGCCGCCGCCAAAATTTTGTATTCGCCGTCCTGGTCATAGTCAATGAGCGAACACCAGTTTGTGGGGCTTAATTGAAAATCTGCCGAAGGCAATTCTTCGTCCCGCCTTTCCAACTCTTGTGCCGTTTCCAGCAGATAGGGATTCGCGTCTGCATATTTCACCAGCGTAGGGATTTCGGCTTTTGCAGCCTCTTTCATTTCCCCGCCAATTTGCCGCACTTCCTGCAATGGGTGCGAGAGCATTTTACGAATGAGCATTTCGATCACACGCGCGTTGGCGGTCATCCCCACATTGGCATTGGCGGCAGCCGGTAAAAGAAAGCGGCAACTATCCACATATTGCGAGCGGATGCGGCGGTCGTATGCCTCGTCACCTTCCTGCTCGCGGCGCGGAAAACGGCATAAGACCAGGCTTTTGATCGGCTCCAGCGACTGAGCATAGGTTGAAAAAAGAAACTGTGCCGTTTTCATAAATTCCGCCCGCAAAGGAGATTGATCCAATTCGGGCGGAATCGTAAAATCTGCCTGTCCCCATTTTTGGTAGCGGGTTGATTTTTCGGTGTAAGAAGCCAGGCGGCTGCTTTCAATCGCTTCCACTGCAATCCGCGAGACATTTTCCAAAGCAAAGTGCAAAACAGCATGTTCGGCAACCGAGGCATGACCATAGCCCACCACCCATTTTTCATGGAACTGCGCCGATTGGTCATCGCTGAGTTCTGCGGCAATTTCTTTAAAGGATTCGGGGGCGCGCGATGTTTTGGCAAAGGCAACGGCAATTGTTTCTGGGCTGAGCAAACGCGGAGAAAGTAAATAAATTTGGCGCTGTGGCATGGGTTAGCCCATCGGGTATTTTAAAGGTGTGCCGCCCAAAAGATGCAGGTGAAGGTGAAAAACGGTCTGCCCGGCGTGCGCGTTGGTGTTGATGATCAGCCGATAGCCGCCCTCGGCAATGCCCTCTTGCGCGGCAATTTGTCGGGCGGCGGTAAAGAGATGCCCAACAAGCGCTTCGTCCTGATCGGCAAGTGAGTTGATCGAAGCAATGTGCTGGTTGGGTACGATCAAAATATGAGTGGGCGCGGCAGGGTTCAGGTCGCGGAAGGCAGTCACCTGCCCGTCTTGAAAGACAAGCGTGCCAGGGATTTCGCCTGCAATTATTTTACAAAAAACACAGTCAGTCATGGGTTTCCTCCAAAAAGCAATCTAAAAAACGCTTGCCGATCAAGGCATGTGGATGGTCTCTAAAAAATTATATTTAAATTATGGCGTGGGCATTCGCCCGTAGATGGGTTCACAAACTGCCTGATAATATTCAAACTCTGCGCTCTGATTATCTTTGGCAAAAGTAGCCGCTTCATTGCCGGTCACCCGCACCTGGTCAATGGCGTCCAAAATTTGGTCTTGCGAATAACGCGGCAGCGTCATCAGCGGGTCGTGAATGTATCCTTCGGGCAAGTAGGCGGGGCGCGTTGGGTCAAGTTCATCTGCCAGCGGAACCCAATTATACATAACGGGTCCGCGCGAGTTGGACGTGAAGCCCAATTGATAACCCAATTGGCGCGCCGCTTGCGCCGGGCGCATTCCGAACCCGCCGCTGGGCCAAATAATGGCAAGCGGATTTTTGGCGTAATACGCGGCAAACGCCGTCATGGAACCTTTAAGTTCGCGCGAGATGACCGTTTTGGACGAGTCGTCTGACAGGAAAGTGCCAGGAATGACGCCCTGTGCCTGATGATCCACCCAGCCTTCGGCTTCCAGCGCAATATTTTCCTGCCAGAGCAATTCGGGGGTGCTGGGTTCACTGACCCAGCCATTGACGACGGGCCAGTTCCACAAAGCCCAATATTCTTTGAATCTTTTAAAATCGCCTGCGGGGTGGCTGTTCTCTTGAATCAGCAAAACTGAGCGCGGTGGAATCTTGCCGTTGCGCTCCATAAAGGTCAAAAATTGCTGAGTGGTGATTGCCTTAAATCCCTGGTCGTGAAGTTGATTCATAATACGGCTGAAATCGTACAGCACATCTTCATTAAAAGTGACGACCATCACCACCGTGCCTGGCGCGGCGTTTACCCGATTCCAGCGATTGATTAAGTAGGCGCAGGAATCTTTAATATAGGCGCGCGGGGTGTCGAATGAGTTTAAGAATTTAGATTGAAATAAGGCGGGCGGGGGGGCGGCTGAATCGGTGGCGCGGGGTTGCAGCATTGCCGTCTCGGTGGCGGCGGTGAACGGCTCGCAAGAAATAAGAATCAAAACGATGATGAAAATGGCTGCAATGCGGTAAAGAATGGAACGATGTAAGGTTGCTTTCTTTTTCATGGAGGTATTGTAAACGAAATTGGCGTCCCCTCAGCCCAGCCCTAAGCGGCTAGGGTGAGATTGCCCCATACACGGGGGCGCAGACGATGTCGTAGTATTCCAGTTCGGTGGCTTTATTTTGCTCGGCGTATTGCAGCGCCTGGTCGCCGATGGCGCGCACGTTATCCAGTTGATTGCGGGCGTCTGTATCCCAATAGCGGGGCAGAGTCATCAGCGGGTTGCCTGACGGCATTTCGGGAATTGCCATAGGGTTGGCTTGATTTACCGCATCTGCCTGGGGAACCCAGTTATACATCACAGGTCCGCGCGGATTGACGGTAAAGCCAAGTTTGTAGCCGACCTGTATGCCCACTTCGGCGGCGCGCGCCGAAAAGCCCCCGCCGGGCCAAATATAGGCGATGGGTGTTTTTTGAAAGTAGGTTTGCAAGTTGGTGATGGAGCCTTGCATTTCGGCAAAAATAAAATCATCGGGCGAAGCGTTTGAGATGGGCGTGTTGTGAACGTAGCCATGCGCCTGATAATCCACCCAGCCTTCGGCGGCAAGTTGCAGGTTTTCGGGCAGTACGGCATCTTCGCTGCCAAAGCCGCTAATCCAACCGTTAATGACAACCCAGCCCCAGTCTACATAATAAGGGCGAAAGTGGTCATTAAAAAAGGCGCTAAATTTTCTGTCATCTACAATTAACAAGACCGAGCGCGGCGGAATTTTTGCATTGGTATACATAAAGTCTGCCATTTGCTGCATGGTGATGGCTTGAAAGCCCATGTCGTGCAGGTCGTTCATCAACTTTTTATGTTCGGTGACGGTGATGTCATTGCCGGAGGCTTCGCCTTTGTTAATGCCATGAAACATGATGGGCATCACCACCGTGCCGGGCGCGGCATTGTTCGGGTTCCATTTGTTTTGCAAATACTGGCAACTGTCGGCAACATACGCGCGTGGAATATCATCCACTTTTAGCAGCGAGGTCTGGTAAATGGGCGGCAGAGCGGGCGGTGTGCGCGGAATTGTGGCGGTGGGTACGGGCGTTTCGGATGGTGCAGGCGTGGCGCTCGGCTGGGTAATTTCGGCATAGGCTGTTTCAAAGGCGGCGGTTAGGGCAATATTTAGGTCAGGCGCGGGCGCGGGCTGACAGGCTGCCAACAATAGAGCAAACAGGCTAAAGGGTAGGATGTGTAGCGCTTTTCTTAATCCGTAATTATTTTTCATGCTTCGAATTCTACCTGAAAAAAGTAGGACGTCTGCATTTCGCAAACGTCCTACTGATACCTTGTCACTGATTACTGAATTACTCGTCACTTCTTCCGTCAATAAAATCTTCCACCTTGTTACGGCAGATGTCATCGCGGAATTGCTTGGGCGGGGTCTTGAAAAAGTACGAAGACGGTCCAATAATAGGTCCGGCAAGTTTACGATCCAACGCAATTTTGGCACAGCGGATGGCATCAATCATCACACCTGCCGAGTTGGGGCTGTCCCACACTTCCAGTTTGAGTTCCATGTTAAGCGGCACATTGCCGAAGGTTGTGCCTTCCATGCGGATGTAGCACCACTTGCGGTCGGTGAGCCAGGGGACGTGGTCGCTTGGTCCAACGTGGACGTTATCTTTGCCCATATCGTAAGGAATCATACTGGTCACAGCGTTGGTCTTGGAGATTTTCTTGCTTTCGAGGCGTTCACGCTCCAGCATGTTGAGGAAGTCGGTGTTGCCGCCAAAGTTGAGTTGATAGGTGCGGTCAATTTTTACGCCGCGATCCACAAACAGGCTGGTCAGAACGCGGTGAACAATGGTTGCGCCCACCTGGCTTTTGATGTCGTCTCCGAGAATGGGCAGCCCTGCATCGGCAAAGCGTTTGCCCCAATATTCTGAAGATGCAATGAAAACAGGAATGCCGTTAACAAAAGCGCAGCCCGCCTCAAGAATTTGCTCCACATACCATTTGGTCGCCATCTCCGAACCCACAGGCAAAAAGTTAACCACCACATCCGTTTTGGTGTCTTTCAACAATTTGACAATATCGGCTGTGGGACCAGGCGCCTTTGTGATCACTTCGCTTAAATATTTTCCAAGACCGTCATGCGTCATGCCGCGTACCACAGGGACATTCAGGTGGGGAACTTCTGCAAATTTATAGGTATTGTTGGGTTCGGCAAAAATGGCTTCCGACAGGTCTTTCCCAACCTTGGTGGCATTAATATCAATGGCGATGGTGAACTCAATATCACGAACATGGTAGCCGCCCAGTTGGGTATGCATAATGCCCGGGATGACATCCTCTGCCTGCGCATCTTGATAAAATTGAACACCCTGTACCAGCGATGAAGCGCAATTCCCAACACCAATGATTGCGACGCGTACTTTTTTACTTGCCATGAAGTTTTTCTCCTTTATTTTTTTAATTGCAATTTCCTTGTACATTCTTTGTCTTTCGCCTCAGATAGACCTGTGAAGTATAATCTTACTATAGGTAAATATGACAATGGATCAAACCAAAATTCTTACTCGTCTCATGGAAGTCGTCCGCAATCTCAGCACGATGATTGACATAGAGACCTACCTCCAATCCATTTTATCTGCTGCAACCGAATTAACAGACAGCGAAACCGCATCTTTAATGGAGTACGACGAAGGATCACAGGAACTACACTTCAAATATGTCCCCTGGTTCCATCGTGAAGCCATCAGCGCCGCCAAAATCCCCTTAAATGCAAGCGCGGCTGGCTGGATATTTTTACACGTCAAACCGCTGGTGATTGATGATGTAAAAAATGACCCGCGCCATTACGGCAAAATTGACGATTTAGCCAGTTTTACCACGCGCTCGCTGTTGGGCGTGCCGCTGGTATTGCACGGCAGACCCATGGGCGTCTTTGAAATTTTCAACAAAGCGGGCGGCGCGACGTACACCGAAGAGGATATATTTATTCTCGAAACCCTTGCCTCGCTTGCCATGACCGCTCTGCAAAATGACGCGTTGGAAGTCGCCGCGCAATCCTTTAAAAACGAAGCCCGCGAACTGGATCATCAAAAAAACGAATTTATTGCCATCACATCCCACGAACTGCGCACCCCGCTGGGGTTAATCCTTGGGCATTCCACCTTTCTGCGTGAACTGGTTGGCGATCAATATCACGAACAAGTAGACGCCATCATTCGCAATGCAACCAGGCTAAAAGAAATCATTGAAAGCCTTTCCAGCGTAGATAATTACCAGACCGGCGGCGCAAGCCTGCGCTCGCGCAAAGTTTCTGTTACACGCATTATTGAAGATGTTTCGGCTTCATTTCGAGATATAAGTTTGCAAAAAGAAATCGCACTCAGCATTCAAATTGAAAAAAATCAAGACCTGCTGGTGGATGCCGATGGAAGCAAAATTGCAATTGTATTAAGCAACCTCGTAAAAAATGCGCTTGCGTTCACCAACAACGGCGGGCGCATCACCATTCGCGGCGGCATAGACACAGATTTTATAAAAGTTTCGGTGGAAGACAGCGGCGTAGGCATTCCCAGCAAAGACATAGCCCTCATCTTTGACCGCTTCTATCAAGTTGAATCGCACCTCACCCGCCGTCATGGCGGCATGGGGCTGGGGCTTGCCGTAGCCAAAAGCATGATAGAAATGCACGGCGGGCGCATTTGGGCAGAAAGCGCAGAAGGCATGGGCAGTATTTTCACCTTCCTCTTGCCGTTCAAAGAACAAACCGCCGACCCAAACGCCACCCCCCCATTTTCAGAATGACCCACACAACAACACCCATCCCGTCAAATTAGTTGACGGGATTTTTATTTGTTTGATACACTCGCGCCCATGCAAAACCTCAACCAGCAATTTAACCTCATCCGCCAATCTGCCACCGTTGCCATGGCTGACCGCATCCTCGCGCTCAAAGCCAGTGGGCGGAACATCGTCGGCTTGCAAGTGGGCGACCCCGATTTTGGAACCGCCCCCGCAATTGCAGATGCCGCCTTCCAAGCAATGCAAAACGGGCTGACACACTACGGACCCTCACGCGGCTACCCCGACCTGAGAACGGCGGTGGCATCCAAACTGAAGCGTGACGAAGGCGTTTCCTACGACCCCGCCTCTGAAATTCTCGTCACGCATGGCGGCATCCACGCTTATTATCTTGCCATGCAATCGGTTTTGAACCCTGGCGATGACGTGCTGATTCCAGACCCGTCTTGGGCGACTCATTCAAATATGGCGATCATGCTGCGCGGGAGTGTGATCCGCGTCCCCGCCCCCGCCGAAAACGGATTCATCCCCCAGTTTGAATCCTGGCTGCGGGCTTTGACTCCCCAAACCCGCGTCATCGTCCTCAACTACCCATCCAACCCAACGGGCGCCTACCCCACCCGCGCGTATTTGAAAAAGTTGCAAGACTTTGCCAAAGAGCATAACCTGTGGATTGTGAGCGATGAAGTCTACGGAAGTTTATATTATGGCGAGCGCCCGACCTGCGCGGCGGCATTTGAAGGCGCAAAGGAAAGAACCCTGCTGGTCAATAGTTTGTCCAAATCCTACGCCATGACCGGCTGGCGCGTGGGCTACCTCGCAGCACCCGCGCGCGTGATCGAGAACGCCATCAAAGCGGGGCAGAACTCCATCACCTGTGTTGCGCCCTTCATCCAAAAAGCCGCCGCCTTCGCCCTAACCGACCCCGCGATTCAGCAAGTCACCGCCGACATGCGCGCCGCCTACAGCCGCCGCCGTGATTTGGTTTTGCGCCTCGCGCATGAACTAGAAAGCGAGAAGGTCAAAGTCATTCCGCCGCAGGGCGCGTTTTATTTCTTTCTTGACCTGCGCGCGCTGAACATGCCCGCAGTGGAAATGTGCGAGCGGATTTTAGACGAAGAAGGCGTGGGGCTTGTCCCCGGCTCGGCATTCGGCGAAGAAGGCGAAGGCTTTATCCGCATGACCATTGCCGCCTCGGATGAGGATGTGGAAGCGGGATTTAGGAAGATTGTGAAGTGGGCAGAGAACGTTCAACGTTAAACGTTTAACGTTGAGAGGAGAATCATGAAAGTATCTTTCCAGGGCGAACCCGGCGCATACAGCGAACAAGCCGTATTTGATTATTTCGGAAACGTGGAAACTGTTCCATGCGAATCATTCGATGCGATGTTTGATTCAGTCATCGCGGGCAAGAGCGATGCGGCGCTGGCGCCCATCGAAAATTCGCTGGCTGGCAGCATTCATCAAAATTATGATTTGCTGCTGCGGCATGATTTGCATATTGTGGGGGAGTACCTTTTGCGCGTGCGGCATTGTCTGATTGCCATGCCCGGCACAAAAAAGACAGACCTCAAAAAAGCCATCAGCCACCCGCAGGCGTTGGGTCAATGCGCGGGCTACTTGCGGAATCACGGCATCAAAGCCGAACAGGTCTACGACACAGCGGGCAGCGTGAAAATGCTCAAAGAGTCGGGCGCGATGGATGTGGCGGCAATCGCCTCGAAACGCGCGGCAGAACTTTACGGGATGCAAATTCTGGAAGAAGGCATCGAAGACAACCCCGAAAATTACACGCGCTTCCTCGCCATCCAACGCGGAGCAGTCCTCCCCGCAGGCGAGGCAAAAACTTCCATCGTCTTCACGCTCAAAAACGCGCCTGGCGCCTTGTTCAAAGCCCTGAGCGTTTTCGCTTTGCGTGACCTCGATTTGACGAAGATCGAATCGCGCCCGCTGCAAGGCAAGCCCTGGGAATATCTTTTTTATATTGACTTCATCGGCTCCATGCAGGATGAGACTGCCAAACGCGCCCTCGACCACCTGGGGGAATACGCGGTCATGCTGCGGGTGCTGGGATCGTATCCGCGCTTCAAGGGCTGATCAAATTGCCCTGTCAAATTCATTGACTCATTTTTCTTTTCGAGTAAAATCCTGCCCAACATGTTTAGAGACCGAGCAAGCATCCTCATGCAGGCGAAAGCCAAGCGAATGCCCACTTCCGCAACTACCGTTGTCGGGTTTGGGCTTGTTTCGGTAAAACAGAACATGGATAAAAATAAAGCGCCGCTTTAGTTCATCGTACCTATCTGTATACCGTAAAAACGCTCCCCGATAACGGGGGGCGTTTTTTT
>DYML01000056.1:0-2095 GCA_020721605.1 Anaerolinea thermophila | reverse complement strand
AGGAGAAATCATGGTTCAAATTTTGGATACGACACTGAGAGAAGGCGAGCAAACGCCCTACGTCAACTTTACGGTGGATGAAAAAGTCCACATCGCGCAAATGCTTGACCGCATCGGCGTGGACATGATTGAGGCGGGCGACCCGTCGGTCTCGAACAACGTGGCGGCGGCGATTAAGCGCATCGCCGCGCTCGGTCTGCGGGCGGAGATTGTCGCCCACAGCATCGCTTCCCGCTCTGGCATTGATAAAGCCAAAGCCTGCGGCGCGAAGCGCGTGGCGATTTTCTACGCCACCTCGCAGATTCACCTCGACGCAAAACTGCACAAGACTCACGACGAGGCGATTCGAATCATCACCGAGCATGTGTCCTACGCCCGCAGTCTGGGACTCAACGTCCGCTACACGCCTGAGGACGCCACCCGCACCGACTTCGAGTTTTTGGTTCAGGTCTGCAATGCCGCCATCGAAGCGGGCGCGGATCGAATCAGTTTTGCCGACACGTTGGGAATTATGCAGCCGCATATTTTTTATGAGCGTGTCCGCGATCTGCGCGCAAGACTGCTCCCCTGCAAAATAGACCTGCATTGCCACGATGATTATGGACTCGCGCTGGCGAACGGCATGGCGGGCATTCGCGCCGGCGCGGACTGCATCCACACTACCGTCAACGGGATGGGCGAGCGCGCGGGCATTCCCGACCTGGCGGAAACGGTGGTTGCCTTCCACAACCTCGAAGGCGAGACGAAGTACAACCTCGAACCATTGGTCAATCTCTCCGCGTATCTTGAAAAGTCCACAGGATTTTTCATGGCGGCGAACAAGCCCATCACAGGGCAGAACGCCTTCAGCCACAAGAGCGGAGTCCACACCAACGGTGTGTTGAAAGACCCGCGCACCTACGAGCCATTTGACCCCGCCGTCATCGGGCGCGAGCGGAAAATTGTGATTGATAAATACACGGGCAAAACGGCAGTCGCGGCGCGGCTGGATGAATACGGCATTGAGGTCAGCGCGGCGGAGTTGGAAGTGATCGTGACCCGTATTAAAAATATCGGCGACCAGCGCAAGCAATTGTTCGACGCGGACATCCTCGAAATCGCCGAGCAGGTGACGGGGCGCGAGATTGACATCATCCCGCATGACATCAACGCCATCATCATGCTGGAGGTCGAGTCGCATGTGTACACCACTTCGGTTGTGCGCCGCTTGCGAAATTTTGAAAATGTCACCAGCGTGTATGAAGTCACAGGCGATTATGACATCAGCGCCTTCGCCAACGCCGAGAACATGGCGGCGCTCAACAACCTCATCGAGGAAATCCGCACTGTGCAGGGCGTCAAGCGGACAGAGACACGGATGGTGTTGAAGAAATATAACGGGACAAACGTTGAACGTTAAACGTTAAACGTTCAACCCTGACCTACATCAAGGAGAATTTATGGGCACACTTATCGAAGAAATCTTTTCCCGCAAAGCGGGCAGACCCGTTCAAGCAGGCGAAATCCTGCTCTTGGATGTGGACTACATCATGAGCCACGACAACACCACGCCGCTGGCAATCAAAGCCTTCCGCGAGATTGGCAAGCCGATCCACGACAAGAACCGCATCGTGTTGCACCTCGACCATGCCTACCCCGCACCGAACGTTTTGGCGGCGGAGAATCACAAAAAAATCATCGAGTTTGTGCGCGAGCAGGAACTTCCGCATTTTCATCATCAGGGCGTTTGCCATCAGGTGATGTTGGAGGAAGGTTATGTCACGCCTGGGGCAATCATCATCGGCGCGGATTCGCATTCCAACACCTACGGCGCGATGGGCGCATTCGGCGCGGGGCTTGGCTCCACCGAAATCGCCGTGGCGTGGGTGACGGGCAAATGCTGGTTCAAAGTCCCTGAGACGATTCGCATTGAGTTGACGGGCAAAACCCAAAGCGGAGTCTACGCCAAAGACGTGATGATTTACATCGCGGGCATGATGGGCATGGACGGCGGCACCTATCGCTCGGTGGAGTTTGGCGGCGAATACATCGAAAGCCTGCCGATGAACGAGCGCATCGTCTTCCCGAACATGTCCACCGAGATTGGCGCGAAGTG
>DYML01000055.1:7486-18401 GCA_020721605.1 Anaerolinea thermophila | reverse complement strand
ACATGGAAGCCACCTGCTTTGAAGGCAGCCACGAATGCCGCGCCGTGCTGATAGATATCACCGAGCGCAAGCAGGCAGAGGAAGCCCTGCGCGCCGCCGGACAGCAATGGCAGGACACCTTCGACGCCATCGGCGACTCGATTTCGCTGATTAATCTCGAATGGCGCGTCATCAAACACAACCGCGCCACACAGGCTTTACTGGGCAAGCCTGCCGCTGAGATCAATGGACAGAATTGTTACGAGGTAATGCACGGCACTTCGCAGCCCATCGAAAACTGTCCATTCCAGCGCATGAAAAAGAGCAAACGCAGGGAAGACCTGGTTCTGGAACTCAACGGGCGCTGGCTCAATGTCACCGTAGACCCCATATTCGACAGCGGCGGGCAGTTGATCGGCGGAACACACATCGCCAGCGACATCACCGAGCGGGTGCTGGCAGACAAAGCGCTGCAAACTTCCGAAGCCAACCTCAAGGCAATTTTTGCGAACAGCCTGCAATCGTTTATGCTGATTGACAAAAATCGCACGATTCAATCTTTTAATGGGAAGGCGAGCAAAAACGCCAAAATCATCTTTGGGGAAGAAATTCAGCCGGGCGACTCGATCTATAAAATTATTTCGCCCCGCGAGCGGGAGAGTTTTGACCGAAACTTCGATCACGCGCTGGCTGGCGAAACAATCCGCGTTGAAAAAATGTTTGAAGTGAAATCTGACATATTGTGGTTTGAATTTCACTATGCGCCCGTGACGACCAGAAACGAAATCAGCGGCGTGTTTCTTAGCACCCTCAACATTACCGAGCGCAAGCAGGCAGAGAAAAAATTGCGTGAAAGCGAAGAGAAATTCCGCTCGCTGGTTGAGCAATCCAGTGATGGCGTAATCCTGATTGACGAGCAGGGCATCATCATCGAATGGAATCCGGCGCAAGTAAATATTACCGGTATTTCACAAGCACAAGCGCTGGGCGCGCCCTTTTGGGATATTCAACATCAATTACTGAAATTAGAGCGCCGCAGAGAATTAAGCCCGCAATATCTTAAGGAAGCCTATTTTCAAAAATCCAAAGAACCGGATTTTTTAAAACAACCCCAAGAGATAAAGATTGTAGCGGCGGGCGGCGAACACAAATTTCTTCAAACCAGTTCATTTTCAATCAAAACCCAAAACGGCTGCCGAATCGGGAGCATCACCCACGACATCACCGAGCGCAAACAGACAGAGATGGAATTAAAATATACAAAAGCAGGCTTGGAGAAGGCAAACGCCGAATTACAAGCCGCCCTCGCGCGCGAAACAAAACTGGCGCATACCGATGCGCTGACCGGCATTAACAACCGCCGCCGCCTGTTTGAACTCGCCGAGCATGAATTTGAGATGGCGGTGCGCTATCAACACCCGCTGGCGGTGATTATGTTTGACATTGACCACTTTAAAGAAGTTAACGATACCTTTGGGCATACCGTCGGCGATCAAATTCTGCAACGGGTGGCACAAACCGCAAGCCAAGAACTGCGCTCTGTGGATGTATTTGGGCGCTACGGCGGCGAAGAATTTGTCATCATTCTGCCCATGACCAACGCCCAACAAGCCTACCCGCTGGCAGAACGCATCCGCGAGCAGGTTGCGACAATTCGCCTGCCAACAGAAAAAGGAGAAGCCAGCGTCACACTCAGCATTGGCATTGTAGAACTGCGGCACACAGCCCCGCCCAAGTGGGTCGAAACCTTAATCCGCAATGCAGATGAAACCATGTACCACGCCAAACAAGCCGGACGTAACCGAACAGAAGTTGAAAAATAGGCAATCGTTGCGCAATCAGCGGACAAGCGTAGGGCGGGCGTCAAGCAGTTTCAACAGGTCAGTGATACATTTAGAGCAGAAAGATTCATTTCTCTTCTCCTCCTTATGAAAGAGAGCCGGGACAGGCGACCCCGGCTCTCTCGATTCTATGGCTGATGATAAAGAACTGGGCGGGTTTTCTGGCTATAATCAAACTGTCTGACCATTTTTTTAACCAAGGAGTGCAGCATGTCTAAAACAGACTGGATCACACAGGAAATCGAAACATTGCAAAGCGCGGGGCTGTACAACCGCATTCGCACCATAGATTCACCGCAGGGCGCATGGCTGAAGGTGGACGGCAAGCGGGTCTTAAATTTTTGCTCGAACAATTATTTGGGGCTGGCAAATCACCCCGCGCTGGTGGCGGCGGCGAAGAAATCAATTGACGAGATGGGCGTGGGACCCGGCGCGGTGCGCTCCATCGCGGGAACGATGACCCTGCATGTCGAACTGGAAAAACGCCTCGCCCAATTTAAAGGCGTCGAAGCAGCCATCACCTTCCAATCGGGATTCAGCGCAAATTTGGCAACCATCCCCGCGCTGGTGGGCAAAGAAGATGTCATCTTCTCCGACAGGCTGAATCATGCTTCCATTATTGACGGCAGCCGCCTTTCGGGCGCAAAGATTATCGCCTACGAACACAACGATGTGAAATCGCTCGAAGAGCAAATTCGGGCAAACCTGAATCAATACCGCCGCGCGTTAATCGTCACCGATGGCGTTTTCAGCATGGACGGCGACATCGCGCCCCTGCCCGACATTTATGAGGTGACAAAAAAATACGACATTCTGTTGATGGTGGATGACGCGCACGGCGAAGGCGTGCTGGGCAAGGGCGGGCGCGGCATTGTGGATCACTTCGGCTTGCACGGCAAGGTGGATGTGGAAGTTGGAACCATGTCCAAAGCCTTTGGCGTAATGGGCGGAATCGTGGCGGGTAGCGCGGTCATCGTGGACTGGCTGCGTCAGCGCGGGCGTCCCTTCCTCTTCTCCTCCGCCATGACCGTGCCAGACGCGGCGGCGTGCCTGGCAGCAGTAGACTTGCTGGAAGACTCGACGCAACTGGTAGACAAACTTTGGAGCAACGCCAAATCTTTCAAAGCCGAAATGAAAACGCTCGGCTTCAACACCGGTGTCACCGAAACCCCCATCACCCCCGTCCTGCTGGGCGAAGCGCCGCTGGCGCAACAATTCAGCCGCGAATTGTTCGAAGCGGGCGTGTTCGCCATGGCGCTCGGATTCCCGACCGTGCCGCAGGGCAAAGCCAGAATCCGCGTGATGATCTCCGCCGCCCACACAGAAGACGATTTGAACAAAGGGCTGGAGGCATTCAGAACAGTGGGCAAGAAATTGGGTGTGATTTAGCAAGAAGCGGGAAGTGAGAAGTAAGAAGGTGGCGTCCTAGTCCTCACTTTTTACTTTTTCACTTCTCACTTTCCACTTTTCACTTCCCCCCCAATGGTATAATTTCGCCGCTATTGAATACTTCGCCACAAATGTGGCTATCTTGTAAGGAGTTCCCCCATGTCTGGTCATTCAAAGTGGTCTACCATCAAACGCAAGAAAGGCGTTGCCGATGCAAAACGCGGCGCTATTTTTACACGGCTCGCCCGCGAACTCGTGATCGCCTCACGCGAGGGCGGAAGCGATATTGACACCAACTTCCGTTTACGCCTCGCCGTAGACAAAGCCCGCGCCGAAAACATGCCCAAAGATAACATTGAGCGCGCCATCAAACGCGGCGCAGGCGAAGATAAAGACGGCACAGTATTTGAAGAAATCACATTCGAGGGCTACGGTCCGCACGGCTCCGCGCTGATGGTCACCTGCGTCACCGACAACCGCAATCGCACCGTACCCGATATGCGCCACGCCTTCAGCAAATACGGCGGCAACATGGCAGAGCAGGGCGCAGTCGGCTGGCAGTTTGACCGCAAGGCTTATTTCGCCTTCCCCTCCAGCGGCATGTCATTTGACAAAGCGTTTGAACTGGGAATTGAAGCCGGCGCCGATGATGTAGTAGACGGCGAAGAAACCATCGAAATTTACGCCCCGGTTGAATTATTCAAAACTGTGGCAGACGCTTTACACAAGGCAAATGTTCATACACAGGAAGCAAGTTTGCGCATGATCGCCAAGCAGGAAATGGAACTGGATGTTGAATCCACTCTCAAATTTATGCGCATGATCGAAGCCATTGAAGAACTGGACGACGTGCAGGATGTCTTCCACAACGTCAAAGTTTCCGACGAAGCCCTCGCCGCCCTCGAAGCCGCGTAATTTATTCAGACCAGACTTCGGAAGTCTTATAGACTTCCGAAGTCTATTTAACAAGATGACCCTCGCCCTCGGAATTGACCCAGGCACCGCCACCACCGGATACGGACTCGTGCGCCTCATGCCCAACGGGGACTTGGTCGCTGTTTCCTATGGCATTATCTCCACCCCCAAAGACGCAACCCCACCCGCGCGGCTCGAAATGCTGTTTGACGACTTAAACAAACTGCTCAAAAAACACAAACCAGATACCGCCGCAGTGGAAAGATTATTCTTTGCCAAAAATGTCACCAACGCCCTGGCAGTGGGGCAGGCGCGCGGCGTGATTATGCTCTGCCTGCAAAAAGCGGGCATCGAACCTTTTGAATACACCCCCAACGAGGTTAAGCAAGCGGTGGCAGGCTACGGCTCTGCGGATAAAAGACAAGTGCAGGATATGGTGCGCGCGCTGCTCCAACTGGAAAAAATCCCAAAGCCCGACGACGCCGCCGATGCGCTGGCAATTGCCATCACGCACTTGAATACCAAACGATATGAATAACCCAATGGGATTTATAATACAGGCAGGAGATTCGCCATGTCCACTTTTACAGATGACACCCATATTAAAGACCTTTTCAAGCAAGCCATGCTTGAACTTCTTACGGAACGCCGCGAAGATTTTTACGATTTATTTTCCGAAGCGCTTGAAGACATGCTCATGGTCTCTGCCATACGCGAAGGGGAAAACAGCAAAACCGTAAGCAAAGCGGAAGTTTTGCGCGCACTTGGGGGTACGGGGTGAATGATGAATTCAAGAGCAGTTTCGTAAAAGACTTGAAAAAGATAAAAAAGAAACACTTGCAATCCCAAATCAGGGAATTGATTGAAAAAGTCGAGTCCACTGAAAACATGACCGAACTTGAAAATGTAAAAAAGTTAAGCGGAAGCGATGTGTATTATCGAATTCGGCTTGGCGATTACCGCTTCGGTTTGAAAATCGAAAACGAGATAGTTTGTTTTGTCCGATTTTTGCACCGAAAAGACATCTACCGTTATTTCCCATAAAATATGATAGCAACCCTTCGCGGAGAAATCTCCCAAATTGAAGATAACGCCCTGATCGTCGAAGTCGGCGGCATGGGACTAAGAGTCTTTGTCCCTGCCCCATTGCGCGGAGCAGCCAAAGCGGGCGAACCCATCTTTTTGTTCACTCATTTTGTCGTGCGTGAAGACGCCTTCCTGCTCTACGGATTTGAATCCCAGAGCGACCGCGAACTCTTCAACATCCTCCTCGGCGTGGACGGGGTGGGTCCCAAAGTAGCGCTGTCCGTCCTCTCCACCATGACGCTCGATGCCATTCAACGCGCCGTTTTTGGCGATGAACCCGATATATTGAGCCGCGTGCCAGGCGTGGGAAAGAAGACCGCGCAAAAAATGGCGCTGCATCTCAAAGACAAACTGAAACCCGTGGACTCGCTCTCCAAACTCGCCGCCATCTCTGACACCGATGCCGAAGTCATCGCCGCGCTCACCGCGCTGGGCTACTCGGTGGTCGAAGCCCAAGCCGCACTGCAATTCATCCCCAAAGATGCGCCCGACGACACAGGCGAGCGTCTCAGACTGGCGCTGGGATATTTTCAATAGATTAAAAAACGCAAGCCTTTTGTATCCCCTCATTATTTACCCTTTAGGAGTTTCCCATGCTAAATAAAAAAATCACATTCATTGGACCTGGCGTCATGGCAGAAGCCATGATCGCGGGCTTACTGCGTCAAAAACTGGCTGACCCCAAAAACATCACCGCCTCTGGTCCGCGCGAAGAGCGCGGCGGTGAACTGCACATGAAATACGGAATCAAAACCACCACAGACAACACCGCCGCAGTTCACGAAGCGGATGTGATTGTGCTTTCGGTCAAGCCGCAGCGATTGAGCGAAGTGATGAAAGGGCTTAAAGGCATTCGCCCTGACGCGTTGGCGCTGTCCATTATTGCGGGCGCAACCATGAAAAAAATCAGCGTGGGCTTGAAACACAAGGCAATCGTACGCTCCATGCCCAACACGCCAGGTCAAATTGGAGAGGGCATTACCGTTTGGGCGGCATCCAAAGAAGTGAACGAAGAACAGCAAAAGATGGCGCAATCCATTCTCAGCGCAATGGGCGACGAGGTTTTTGTTGAGGATGAAAGTTATCTGGATATGGCAACCGCGCTTTCGGGGTCGGGTCCTGCGTATGTGTTCCTCTTCACCGAAGCGTTGATTGACGCGGGCGTTCACATGGGATTCCCGCGCCGCATTGCAGAGCAATTGGTCTTGCAAACCATCAAAGGCTCGGCTTCGTATTATCAGGGCGCAAGCAGGCACCCCGCCACCCTGCGAAATCAAGTCACCTCCCCTGGCGGCACATCAGCTGAGGCGTTGTATTATTTGGAGAAGGCAGGCTTCCGCACTGCCATCTCACGCGCGGTCTGGGCGGCGTATCAACGCTCGCTGGAACTGGGCAAGGAAAAGCCTGCGCACAACCCCGAAAGTCACGAAGAAAATAACATCTAATTTTTTATGGGATCAAAAAAAGAGACGCTTGAAGCAGGCGTCTCTTTTTTGATCTTGTCGATTTTAGAACCGCTCCACCCGCAGCGGATTCAAATCAAACGCCGTCTCCTTCCCGTTGACCAATTCCGCAACCACCTGCCCCGTGCCTGCCCCCAGCGACAACCCAAGCATGGCATGACCCGTAGCGAGGATTAAATTCCTGTAACGGGGTGAACGCCCGATGATTGGCATTCCGTCTGGGGTGGTGGGGCGCAAGCCCGCCCAGGTTTCGTGAACATTGAGTTTTTCGTCCACCTCAATATATTCGCGCACGGCGCGTTCAATTCCCGCAATATGTTTGGCATTTACCGTTGTATCCGTATTGCTCAGTTCCAGCCTGCCCGTAAAGCGCAGCAAATCGCCCATGGGCGAAACCGCCACGCGGCGCTCGCCCAACAAAAGTGCGTGGCGCGGCATGACCTGTGTGGCAGACATGGTAAGGCTGTACCCACGCGCCGATTGGACAGGAATATTCAGGCGCAAATCACGCGCCACGGCGGGCGTCCATGCGCCAGCGGCGAGGACAATTTCATTCGCTTCAAAATTTCCCGCGCTGGTTTTCACGGCGCGGATGGTTCCATCCGCCACATCAAATCCGGTAACGGGGGTATTCTCAAACACTTCGGCACCCATGGCGCGGACACGCTCTCCGAGCAGTTTCAAAAACAGCGCGGGGTTGAGGTGTGAGTCGCCCGTGAAATGCACGCCGCCGAGGACTTCATCACGCGCGGCGGGTTCGCGGTCATGCAGCGCGGATTTGTTCAAGACTTCGGTGGGAATGCCATACTTTTGCATCAGGTCGGCTTCACGTTTTCCGTCCTCAAAGGCGCTTGCGGTATTGTATAAAAAGAGCAGCCCCGTCTGCTGATAATGACAGTTGAATTTTTCTTCGGCAATCAGTTGAGAAAAATTCCTGGCGCTTAATTGTCCGAGACTGTTCAAGGGCGGAATGGCGCGCTGGACGTTGGATTCACTGCACGCCAGTGTAAATTGCAGCAGCCACAAAACATACTTTGGATCAAGGCTGACCTTCATGCCAAAGGGGCTATTCTTGGGATCGAGCAGCCATTGAATAGCGGTGGGAACAATTCCCGGCGCGGCAAGCGGAATAATATGACTCGGCACAATATGCCCCGCATTGCCTGCGGAACTTCCCTGTGCTATTTCCTTTGAGTCAACGATGGTGACTTTGCGCCCCGCTTTCAAAAGATAATAGGCGCAGTTCAACCCAATCGAACCGCCGCCAATGATGAGAACATCTGCTTTGTATGTTGTCATTTGAACTCCTGAATGTTCTTTTCACATCACCATTTTACGAGTAATACCAACTGAAAATTTTATTATAGACTGCCAGCAAAATTTTCTTGATTGGCGACAATTCCAACACGCGCTTGGTAAACCCTGCCTTGCTTTTTACTTTTTGCTTCCCCAACTCCCCGCGCAGATAGCCCATCGTATTGGACATATTCATCGCCAGCGGATCAGAGACCATCAGGCGCAGCAAGCCTGCTTCATTCATGCGTTTGTCCAACTGGCGGACTTGTCCCATGGGCTTGTCCATGTCAAAGGGCAGGAATTGCGCCAGCGTGGATTTGTACGCGGTGAATTGCCAATGACTCGCGCCCGCATAGGCAACTACGTCCTGAGCGGCAGTCGAAGGACGGTAGGTGATTTTCCAATCTTTGGTTTCGGCGTACACTTTTTTATTTTCCTCTTCGGTTTGACCCAGCGAGAGGTTGAATTCAAGGAAGGTTTGCCAGGGGATAAACTGCCCCTCTTCCAATTTTGCATTGCTCCGCGCCCAGTTGAGCGTGGATTCGTAAAACTCAGGCGGCGTGCGGAAGGGTCGCGCTGTGACCATGCCCACATTGGGGAAGGTTTCGAGAATCTCCACCGAACGCGAAAGCCAGTTCGGAGAGAATAAAACGTCCGCATCGGTGTAGGCGATGATGTCGCCAGGCGCGCCCGTCAGCATCATATTCCACGCGCCGCCTTTGCCCAGGTTTTTTTCGGAGAGAATCAAATACTGAATTCGCCCCTCTTCCTTTTCATTGACCAGATATTCGCGGACTTCTTCGCAGGAGCCGTTATCAAAGACCATCAGGTCAAACGGCAGACCCGCGTCTTTGCGCATGGATTCGAGCGAGGCTTTCAGCACGTCCAGCGTTTCGGCGTAGAATCCGCTGAGGAAGGGGATGTAATTGAGCAGGGCGACGGTGATGCGCTGGGGGCGGGCAACATCTTTGACGAACTTGGCGGGGTTTTGACCTTTTCGCATGGATGGGGTTCCTTGACGTTGAACGTTAAACGTTTAACGTTGTTTGAGTATTTTTTGAATGCGCTTCTTCCATCTCTTCGGACGGGCGATGTTTTCGACGGCGCTTTCGGGGAGGAAAAAGAACAGGGTACGCAGAACTAGTTCAAGGGTGCGGGTGAGGCGTTGAGATGTCATCTTGGGGCGGGCGAGTTTTCCATCCACCAGACGATGGGTTGAATCCAAAATGGTATAGCGGATGTTTGCCTGCCCGCCTGCAAGGCGAATGTTCTCGTTGGTTTCAGGATGTTCATAATGCGATTTGCCGCCAGGCAGGTGGCTGTAATCATGGTTCTGGTGGACAATCATCAGCGAGGGCGTGCAATCAATCACTGCCCAGTTTTCGCGGCGGGCTTTGTAAATCATCCAGTTATCCCAACCTGCGCGCCCGATGGTGAAGGCGGGAACATCAGTGTAGCAGGATTTGGGGAAGAGGAAAAAGTCGGAACCTGCGGGGCGGTGGAGAGAGCCTTGACGGTGAACGGTGGACGATAGACGGCTCGCCCAATCACCTGAAAAGTCGAGAGGGTAGGTGATGTCCATGTCCCAGCGTTGACTCAACAAGACAAACTTGTCACGGTGCAAACGTGACCTACGGGCGGCTTCGACAAAATCGGGCATGAGAATCATATCCGCGTTGATGATGCAGAGCAGGTCGGCATTGCTGTTTTCGCGGGCAAGTTTGAACATGGACGAAATCAACGGGACGCCGCTGGCGTTGCGCTCGACATGCGGAATGTGTTTGACGCCCAGTTCGCGGGCAACTTCTGCTAGCCCTGTTTCTTCGCCAAGCAAAATGACTTCGACATCAGGGAGCAATGTCCACGACTTAATGGCGTTGCGCTGAATGGTCGCAATGTGCGGGTTGGTGAATGGTTTGGGAGCGGAGAATAAAGTTATCAAAGTCATCAGGAATGAGTAACAAGTAAAAAGTGAGAAGTAAGAGGGTGAGAAGTAAAAAGTGAGAAGTAAGAGGGTGAGAAGTAAAAAGTGAGAAGTAAGAGGGTGAGAAGTAAAAAGTGAGAAGTGGGAAGTTGAACGTTCAACGCTTAAGGGCGCGCTTATCAATATCTTTGAGGGTTTTATGCTGCACGCCCGCGTTGATTTGCATGAGTTGAGGTTCGTCGTGAACCAAATCCAAAACTTCCTTCCATGAAAAATCATCGCGCCCGTTGAAGCGGCTGTAGACCTGGCGCATGAATTCGAAGTCTTCGGGGGTGTCCACTGTCCAGCGGTAATCGCCAAAGTCGGTGGGGTTGTGAAGCAGGGCGATGTTGAATCCGCGCGGGGAGGTTCCTTGTTCAAAGTCAAAGGTCAAAGGTCGAAGGCTGGACTTTTGACCTTTGACTTTCGACCCCATCACCACGCCTTCGTAAAAGTAGGGCATGGCATGTTCGCGGTGTTGGGGTTCTTTGGCTTCCTTCCAGGCTTTCTTCAACACTTTGAAGGCACAGGCTTCCACATCCAAACCAATCGGGTAGGTTCGATTCCACGGAGGCGGGAGACGATTCGCCGCGAAGTCGAATCCTCCACTGATAACTGACGACTGACCACTGACCACTGTTTTCACCACATCATCAATCAAGTCTGGGTCAATCACAGGACAATCCGCCGTGATGCGGACAACCACATCCGCTTTGGCTTGGGACGCGGCTTGATAATATCGGTCAAGCACATCGAAGAGACTGCCGCGGGTGAAGGGAATGCCGCTAAAGTCGCAGTATTCCGCTACGGGGTCGTCGGATGGGTCTGTCGTGGTGGCAAAAATTACTTCGTCAAGTGTCTTCGCCCGCGAAGTCCGCGTGAAGACGCGGGTCAACATGGGCTGACCTGCGATGTCCGCGAGGATTTTCCCCGGCAGGCGCGAGGAGGACATGCGTCCTTGAATGATGGCTACTATTTTTGGG
>DYML01000055.1:0-7386 GCA_020721605.1 Anaerolinea thermophila | reverse complement strand
CCCCGGCAGGCGCGAGGAGGACATGCGTCCTTGAATGATGGCTACTATTTTTGGGGTCATGTTAAGAATTTACCACGGAGAACACAGAGTTCACAGAGATTCTTTTTGAAGTTTAATTGGCGAGCCTTTTTATACCGCCGTATTTGAGTATTTTCACATTGAAATTAAGCGGCAAGCCAGTTCCAAGATTTCGATGAACTTCAATCGCCGCGCCCAAAATTGCTTCGGTAATCTTGTTCAATTCATCCATGCTTAACTGTTTCATAAAAACCTTTAACCTCAGTGGTCTCTGTGCGCTCCGTGGTGGGCTATTCGGATTCCGCTTCAGATGGAATCGGCAGCGGGGTGACAAATCCCTTGGCGCGGAATTTTTCGATGTAGTCGCGCACCATGAAATAATCCAGACCGACTTGTTCGGCAATATCAAAGACCGAAAGTTCGCCCTCAAATCTCATCATTATTTTTTCGATGGCGCGGTTGAGCGCCCAGTTCTCGCGCCAGTCCACCCACAGACCGTTGCCGCTGAGGAAGACGGGTCCGCGGAAAGTGCGCTTGGGGATGTAGTTGGTAGCGTAAATGCGGATAATCTGCTCGGTTATTTCCGCAGCGCTGACCAGCATGTCTTCGTCCATGATGTCGAGGTTGTCGTCGGTGGTGTGATATTCGTCGTAGGGCCAGCGATTGATGGAGATACACGGCACATTGACTCCAGGTCCGTTGATAACGCGCTCATCGTTGGCGGGGGCGGCGGCAAAATCACGCTCGTCATGCGCGGAATTTTTCACAACATGATTGGTAATTCGGTCAAGCAAGTGATTGTGCTGACGGGTATGATGCCAGGCGATTTTATTTTTGTTGCCTGTCATTTCCATGAAGATGCCGCCGCGCAGGTTTTGAATCAGGTCTTCGTTGTGCGAGAGGTAGACAATCGTGCCGATGGTCTCAGGTCCGAACCAAAAGCGGACGCTCATCGAGCCAGCGGGCAGCGGATTCTCCGCCAGTCGCCGCGCCAGTTCAATCGCGCTGACCACGCCCGCGCCGTCGTCATTGGCTTGGGCAGGGTGACAGGTATGCGCCTGCACGATGATTTCGCCCGCCGAGGCATTCGCTCCGCCTACGGGATGAATCACAGCCGTAGCCATTTTGAATCCCTTGGCGGGGTCGGTGATGTATTCGGACTTAATCACAGCGCGATATTTTTTATCTCGTGGAAGTTTGTCGAAAAGATTCTTCGGCAGGCAGAAGCCCCAGTCGCGGTCGTAATATTTGAAAACCCACGGAATGGCATGGGGACGCTTTTCCGCAAAATGCAAATGCGGCTGAAGTTCCTCGAAGGTGAGGGTTTTGTCCACGGGCGGGGAATACGAAACAATGTGCAGCGGATTGTTTTTGAAATCCAGCACGCGCTCGCCGCCTTCAATTTCCAAATACGCCTCATGGACTTCGTAACGTTCAGGCACCTGCCACGTCCACGCCTTTTCAAGCGGAGCATAAGACTCGATGGTGTAGTTCGATGAATCAGGCATGTACGCGCCGATGATTTCCAGCGTCTTGTCGTGGTCGTCAGATGCCAGCGTGCGGTGCAACGGAAAGAATTCTGCAAGAATCGATTTGAGGGAGGGATAGGGTTTCATATTTCACCTTGATAAACAAAGAGTAACAAAGATTTTTCCAGAGATTACCAAAAACCCGTCTTCTGCTGAAAACGGGCTTATTTATATATTATTTTGAATAGTGGTAGCGACAGGCAATAACCACAATCTCTTCTCTGGTCACGCCATACACAAGGCGATGTTCATCATTAATCCGCCTTGACCAGTATCCCGCCAAGTCTGCCTTTAACGCTTCTGGCTTGCCAATCCCTTCAAAGGGGGTTCGCAAGGTCTCTTTAATCAGTTGATTAACGCGCTTTAGCAATTGGCGGTCTTGTTCTTGATACCACAGGTAATCTTCCCATGCAGATTGAGTGAAAACAATTCTCATGATTCGATTAATTCATGCTCGGAAGATTTTCCCGCTTGCGCCTCTGAAATGGATTTTCGGATGTGCGCGGCGTTGGCTGGATTCGACAATAAGTAAGCCGTTTCCTGCCACGCGCTGAATTCATCCATCGAAAGCAGAACAATTTGCTGACCCGATTCGGTTGTGATGATGGCAGGCTCGGCGTCTGAAAAAACTTTTTGAATTAACGAATCAAGGTTGCGCTTTGCCTCATTAACAGTAACTACATTCATTTTCTACCTCTTTTGATTGTCGCAACAATTGTATCACCTGACCAATTTACCAACTTACCTACCTCTAATACTTCGGCTCTTCCACATAATGCAACTTCTCAGGCTCATTGCGGACGATGACCGACATATTCTCGTAAAACTCATTCGCCGTCAGGAAGTGAACCTTTGCCGCGCCGACTTGAATTTCCTTAATCACGCCCCGCGCCAGCAGGTCGTTCATGCCAGGCACAATGTAGGTCTTGTAGCGCTCGTTCAAGCGCACAAACATCGAATACTTTTTGATTTGCGGAGCGCGGTCATAGCCCATGTAAATACCCGCAAACTCCTTCACGCGGCGGTAGTTGCAGCCCACATTGTATTCGATGTAGTGGTGCATGGAAAACGAACTATTGAAATCCAGCCCAATGCTGATGATGGTGGCATTCAACTTGTGGAACAACGCAAACGCCGAGTTGGGTCCGTATGCCTCCACATCCTCGGTCTTGGAGAACTCATCTGCCAACGCGCCCGAAACCGAAAACGAATAAATCGGGTGCGGCGTGCGTTTGGCGTCGGGGCGCAGACGCGCCAGCTCGGTAATCATACCCATCTTCGAGGGCGTTTCCAGCACGTCGAAATAATGCGTCTCTGTCCACGACTGAAAGTTGAACGCGGGGAACAACACCGTCCCCGTCGTCCCAACCAGTTCGCGCAGCGCGTCAATCACCGTCTCCGCGCCGCCCTCCACCCCGCCCAAAGATTTATATGACGTATGCACCACAATCGTTCCGCCCTTTTCCACATTGGTTTTTGAAAAACCGTCCAGCAAATCTTTTTTGGTTAGCATGTTATTTTCCTTTATACAGAACCTAAGCGCTTGCCTAAGAAAATATATTTACCACAGAGAACACAGAGTTCACAGAGATTTTTTAATGGTTTTTCTCTGTGGTCTTCGTGGTCTCAGTGGTAAAAGCCTTTAATGAACGCTCAATTTTGATTTAAACCTCGATAGACATTCATCAACGCCTCGGCATTGTTTTTCCAGTCCGCTCGAAGTTCCGCCACCCGTCGGCTGGATTGCCCAACCTGCGGCAGAATCTCCCTTTGAGCGATTGCCGCCAGAATCTTCTCCGCCAGGTGATTCACATCCCCGTCGCGGAAGAGCCAGCCGTTCTCCCCTTCCGTCACCCATTCCTTGTTGGCGGGGATGTCCGAAACGAGGCAGGGCAACCCGCAAGCCAGAGCCTCCATCAGCGAAACGGACGACCCGTCCACATGCGAAGGTGAGATGTACAAATCAGCGCGGTGATACCATTCGGGCAAAACCGTTTGCGAAATCTGCCCCGCAAAGGCAACCCTGTCCAGCACACCGCCGCCCTCGAAAATCTGCCGCAGAAGATGTCCCTGCGAACCGCCGCCCAACATCAACAAATTGACATCATCGCGTTCCTGTGCCACTTTGACAAATGCGCGGGCAAGGACATCCACGCCATAGCGCGATTCCCATGAGCGATTACAAAAGAGGGTAAATGTGTTGCGTGGCGCGTGTTCCGTGTCGGGCTTAAAGTGATCAAGATCAACACCCCAGGGGAAGACGATGGTTTTGTCGGGATTCATTCCATAGGCAACGGCTTTATCGCGCGTGACCTTCGCATCGCTGGTGAAAAATGTGGAACGTTTCAGCGTGTAACGTGTAACCCGCTCCATCCACCTGCTTTTGTGAACGTCATCCATCAAGTCGAAGCCCCACGACATGGTGAGGATGGGACGAAATCCACTCAGGATGGCGATGAAGGCACAGGTTTGGATGGGTCCCGCATGGATGAGGTCGGGTTTGATTTTTTGGGTCAAACGCCAAAAGTCGAAGGTCAGTTTCGCAAGATTACTCCAGCGAAATGGCTCACGCCCGCCCTTCCACAAGACCAATTCCACATTGGGCGGCACGGGGCGGTCTTCCACCTGACGGGCATTACCTTCGAGTTGAACAAAAAACACCTCATGCCCGCCATCCGAAATGGCTTTCAGAAAGCGGTGATCATGGGTGGAGTAACCGAGGGAGAAATAAAGAATACGCATAATTGGTGATTGGTGAATTGGTAAATAGTAAATGGTAAATTACCAATTACTATTTACGCACTACGCAATTAAATCCGTCCAGCGCAACTCCTTGCCTTTGGGCATACCCGCCAGCGCCTTTGTGCCGATGACGTTTTGAATCTGATCAGGCTTGATCGCGCCAGGGGTGGCGGGACGCAGCACGTCGATCATCTCGCGGGTGAAGACTTCGCCAGCCTTAATCTCACGCGCGGCACGCAGACAACGGCGTTGAACAATCTGCGTATCCTGCTCATTCTCCGCGATAAATTTATCGGGACTGCCAAGCGAGCGTTCCAGCAGGCGCGTCTCTTCGACCATCTTCGCCCAGGCTTCGGGATTCATCGCAAACTTATGGTCGGGACCTTCGCGGTCGTTGCTGTCGGTGAAGTGGCGCTCAATCACGCGCGCGCCCAACGTCACCGCGCCGAGAACGGGGGCGACCGAATGGGTGTGATCGGACAATCCCAAAATCACATCGGGGAACATCGTCCCAAAAGTTTTCAGGACGTTCAAATTCAAATAGTCGTAATTTTTGGGGTCAGCGGTGTAGTTGGTGTTGCATTGCATCAAACACAGTTGCGGATTAATTTTCAAAATGGCGCGCACCGCCCGCTGCACGTCGGCAATGTCTGCCGCGCCGCTGGCGATAATCATCGGCTTACCTTTGGACGCCATGTGCTCGAGGGCTTCAATCCAGTCAATTTCGCCCGAACCAGCCTTGAAGGCGGGAATGTACGGGTTGACATGCTCAATCGATTCAAAATCATAGGGCGAGGTGAAAAAGTCAATGCCGACCTTATCGCACGCTTCCTTCAAAATCGGCGTCCAACTCTGCGAGACGGAAGCCGCCGCGTAGACTTCGGTGACAGATTTCTTCCAACGCGCTTGATGGCTGACTTTGGAATTCATGTGTTCAAAGCCGTAATCCGAGACGATTTTGGGAGCCTGAAAATGCTGGAACTTCGCCGCATCCGCACCCGCTTCCTTTGCCAGCCGAATCAGCAGTTTGGCGCGTTCCAGGTCGCCGTCGTGATTGGCGGCGATGTCAGCGATGAAATAAGTGGGGTGATTCAAACCGATGGTGTGGTTATTGATTTTGATGTCCATGGCTCCTCGCATAAAAAGTTACAGGTGGAAAAGTTGTGGAAAGCTGGGGGAAAAATTGTCAAATCGTGTGGACAAAAAGCTTAAACTTGTGGAAAGTTTAGAGGGGAATTAGCGCACAAGCCGCTGCGTCCTGTGGATAACTCAAGGTTAACTGTGGATAACCCATTCAAGCCTGTGGAGAAAAAAACGTTCACTTATCAACCTGTTTCCCTGTTTCGCCAGACGCTTGTTGATAACTGCGGATTTTCTGTGGATAACCCTGCTGAAATTGGGTGTAAAACTCGTTCAAGCCTGTGGAAAATTCGGGGGGAACTTCGTCCAAATCTGTGCATAACTTGTTGATGGAAAGGCAGAGATTGTTGGCGCGTTTGGCAATCAGGCTGGAGGTGTTGATGGATTTGGGCGAAATCTCGCCTTCGCGCAGCTCAAACCTACGCGCAACCTCAACCCCAAACTGATACTTGCTCATCGCCTGCGGACCAACGACGTGATACAAGCCGCTCAATTTCTTTGAAAGCATCTTGACCAAAATCCGCGCGGTGTCGTTAACCAACATCGGGCAGAATGTGACATCGGTAAAGCCGCTCATACTTTTGCCGTGCATCAGGTTGTGGTGAAAAAACTCCGCCAGGCTGCGGCGTCCGCTCAGGCTCCAGCCGTAGAAGTTGACCCGCGCCACAATCGCCTCCAAATTTTCAGCAAGGACAGCCTGCTCTCCTTCCAATTTGGTGCGGGAATACACCCCAAGCGGATTGGGCGCATCGGATTCGACGTAAAAACCAACTTTCCTGCCGTCGAAGACCGCATCGGTGGAGATGTGAACCAAAGACGCGCCGCGAGATTTGCAAGCCTTTGCCAGCTGCGACGGCAGTTCCACATTCAGGCGCTGGGCAAGGCTTGGGTCGTTCTCGCAGGCTTCGAGGTCGGCGAGGGCGGCGCAGTTGATCACCCAGTCGGGTTGGACAGAGTCGAGGGCGGAATCCACAGCCCCAGGGGCGAGCAAATCCAGCCGCAGGGTGGCAAACGGCGCATTGAACAATTTGCCGCGATCCACCGCAAAAATTTCATGCGCACTCATCGTCTCCTGCGCGAGATTGATTCCAAGCAGACCGCTGGCTCCGGTAATGAGAATACGCGCCATGCGTTTAGCCTTCGAGTTTGCCTTGCGCAAATAATTCTTCAAACGGCGCAATGTATTTTTTAATGCCCTCAATATCGAGCCATTCTGAATTATTGTCGCTGGAATAAAAATAGCCTTCTTTCAAAGCCTTGCCTTTGTCCTGCCACGAGTAACCAAACCAGGTGGCTTCGGCGGGCTGCACCACAAACATTTTATCGAGTTCGATGGTGTGACGCGCTTCGTCTTCTGAGATGAGCATCTCGTGTAATTTCTCGCCGGGGCGAATACCGATGATTTCAATTTGGGCATTGGGCGCGATGGCTTTGGCAAGGTCTACCACTTTGGTGCTGGGAATTTTTGGCACGAACACTTCGCCGCCTTCCATTTGTTCGATACAATCAATGACGAAGCGCACGCCCTGATCGAGCGAAAGCCAAAAGCGGGTCATGCGGTCATCGGTGACGGTGATTTTTCCGCCCGCGCGTTGTTTGAGGAAGAGCGGGACGATTGATCCGCGCGAACCGACGACGTTGCCATACCGCACGCACGAAAAGCGGGTTGCCAAGCCCCCGGCATAGGCGTTGCTTTGAATGGTCAACTTCTCGCCCGCAAGTTTGGTTGCGCCATACAAATTAGCAGGGCTGACAGCTTTATCGGTGCTGACCATCAGAACTTTTTTGACATGCGCATCCATCGCCGCCTCAACCACGTTTGCCGTGCCCATGATGTTGGTCTTGATCGCCTCCATCGGGTTGTACTCACAAGCGGGGACTTGCTTCAGCGCCGCCGCATGGACGACAATATCCACGCCGTGCATGGCGCGCAGAAGCCGCTCGCGGTCGCGCACAT
>DYML01000054.1 GCA_020721605.1 Anaerolinea thermophila | reverse complement strand
GCCTTCGCTGAGGAAGAAGCCAACACCGCCCAACAAAATAACCCCCAGAGCCGCCTGCCCCAAAGATGCAAGGTTTGCCAGTGCGCCAAAGCAGATACCGAAGGCGGCAAGGGAGAAGGAAAGCCCCAAAAGCATCGGCACATGGGTCGTCTCGTGACCGAGCGCCTCCCAGCGCGAGGCGATGTTCAACGCCAGCAGCGGCGGGTAATCGGCATGAAAAAGAAGGTTCATGTCTTTAGAGAAGGCATCCTGCCAGTTTAACGGGCTGCGATAAATAAACCGCGCCGAACGATTGAAGATCATCCAGGCGTCCCAGTCACCGTATGCGGTTTGGCGTGAATAAATGAGCAGTGACCAAAAGGAAATGGCAAATACCGCGCCGGCAATGAATAAAATAATCATTTGCGGCAAACTGATCTTCCAGCGCCCTGGCGCAAGATCAGCGGCTGTTTTTTTCTGCGCCGCGTATACGGCGGCAAGAACCATCAAAAATAAGGCGAGTTCTGCATACAAAAAATAAGGACTGCCCGCAAAGAAGAGCAGGTAAATGTAATACAGCAGGGCAGAAAGCCCAAAGCCCAGACCTGCTCCAAGCCAGAGGCACAAAATACAGCTGCCAAAATCTTTTTGGTCTACCCAGAGCAGGCGGATGATCAATGCTCCCGTTAAAATGGGCAGGCTCAAGATGAGCAAACTCAAAATACTCATGGGCGCACCCTGCGAACCAAATACAAGCCGCCGCCAGATTGCACAAGTTCAAAATTATCCGCATGGGCTTGCAGCCATTTTTGATACGAGAGGGCATCAATGTTGAGGATGTTCCATTCCTGTTCGGCGCCGCGCACAAGGATAAGCGGAGCAAGCGCGTACTGCGTGAGAACAAATTCGCCTTCTGTGTCGGCTGAATCAAAAGCGGCGCCAGCGATGTCTTCGCTGGAAATATAGCCGACCAATCCGCGCTTAAAGGGAATGGGCGCAATCAATTGCGAAACACGTTCATTCCAAATCACAACGGCTGCCATATCCTCGCTTTGGTCAGATTTGTCTGACTGAAGATTTTGAAGAGCGGTTTTCACGCTCAAAAAAACAATGACCATTAAAAAAATTCTTTGAAGGTTTTTTTTCAACATGGGCGGCTCTGCATAATATTGGCGCGGCTCTGCTACGGCTGTTTGATCACCGTTAAAGCAGCGTTGGCGCGGGCAATGGTGTAAACGATTGGGGCTGTGGGATAAGAAGCCTGATGTAATTTATAACGGGTGGTGGCGACCACATAGTCGTAAGCCGCTGCCCGCTCAACCTCGTGGTCGGAATAAATCTTCAAATCTTTGCGGGCGTAAATTTCAAATAACTGCACAGGACCTTCAACCCAGATGATTGAGTTTTGCGGCGCAACTGCATTCACATATTCGGCGGCTTCACGATACGAAGTTGCCCAGTAATCCAACTCAAATGTATCTGCCGCGCCATTCATGCCGCCAATGAAGGAATTGTAATAAATATATTCGTATGGATGCAGGCGAATACCGCCCACAATGCCCGGCAGCAGGCATACAGCAATGAGCGCCGTTTGCCATTTGATATCTTTTATTTTTTCAAAGGCTGCGCCTGCCGCCCAAAACACAGGCGGGAGGATGAAAATAATCTGCCGAAAGTTATCATACAATGCAGAATGCAGGAGGATGAAAGCGGCAAGGGGAATCAAAAACCAGAGAACGCTCAGCTCGATCAGTTTTTTCTTCTCTGCCCCGCCCAAAGCGAATGCCGCCGCCCCAGCCAGAGTCAGCGCCCAAACAGGCTCGCTCAATTGAATAGCCAATAGCACAGGCAGGTAGGAACGCGGCAAGTCTGTGGCGGCATAGCGGATGCCGTTGTACAGCACAACTCCCTGCCAGGGGTAGGCAGACATGGTTTCAAAACTCTGCCACAAATGCCCAATGGGATTCGCCCACAAATAGGGCCAGGTAAGATACATGGCGATCAACGCCAAAACGGCATAAGCCAAAAGCATGGGTAGAGATTTTTTGCCTTGAACGCGGAGCGCGTAATAAACAACAAGCAAGGCGGCAAAAGGACCAAGAATGCGAATGGAGGATGTAAATCCCAGCAGCAGGGCGGGCAGCAAAACAGAAGAGAAAACACGCAAAGCAGAAGGCAGAAGACGGGAATAAAAATATAAAAGAATGATGGTGGAAAATAAAAAGTAAAACGCGCGGGCATGAAGGAAGAGTGTGAAATATTTTTGAATATAAATTTCGGGTGCGGCAGTTTGAACATCAGAAGCAATGAAGGCGATAATATTGGCTGCGCCGCTGTGAGCAGATTGAACCAGGCTGGTGAGCGCGGCATGAATGGCTGGGGTGAAAAGAAAAGCAGAAAAGACAGAACCAAGCCAAAGGGTCGTTAGAAGGACAAGTATTTTTTTTGCAGAGGAAGTCAAAGAATGGAACAACGGCGGCTGAACTTCATCCACCATTTTAAATCCCGCCCAAATACTAAGCAAAAAAAACGCAAGGAAGGGCGTGTCTTTGGGGTTCATAAAGGCATGTCCCCAAAAAACGGGTTGAGTCATAAACAGCAAGGTTGCGCCCAGCGCCGCCCTGCGGCTAAGCCAGCGTAAGCCAAGCGCGTAAAACGCCGCCATGCCCGCCAAATAGGTGAGGAGATAAAAAAAGTGGCGCAGGTCAGAAGGGTTAATCGGGAAGAGGATAGAAAGCGGGCGAACAGCAAGCGCAACCGCCATCACATAGGCAGGACCGTAATTCCCCAAAGTTTCTGCGCTTATTTCAAGTACGCCATGCTGCGCCCAGGTGGAATAGGCAGCCAGCGAGCGGCGCGCATATTTTTGCAGTGACAGGTCGTCCCAACTTTCGCCGTAATCGGTCAGCGTGAATACGCCAGCCAGCAAACTCAAAACAAGGACGAGGATGATTGGATAATTTTTCTTCATTTAGGTCGGGAATTTTGCAAGCCAGCCATTTGCGGCACGAAAGAGGTCGGATGAGGTTGGCGGTGTTTTGGAAATACGCCACATTAAAATGAGAATAATGAGCGGCGAAAGCAGACGACCATACGACCAGGGAAAGAAGTCAAAAGAGGGCAAAACAAATTCGAGAAAATAGGCTGCGCCAAACCACATCCAATCGGATGGGGCGTGAAGGCGTTTGAGCATTAACAAAAAAGACAAGGTTAAGAAAATGCCGTGATGATCCCAAACAATCGGCGAGGCAAGGGTCATCAACACCAAAAGCGGCGGAAAGGCGTTCAACATGCGGTTTTCTTGAGAAAAGGTGAAATTGCGGATGGTTCGCATCATCACCGCCAGCGCAGCAACCAACAACAAGGCTTTGGCGGCAAGCGCCATGAGGCGGGTCTGCGCAATTTGAATTCCAAAGAAGGGGTTAAGGAAACGCAGGAAGGAATCGAAGGACGTGTCATGAAAATTCGTATCGGGAATTTGCGTCAGTTGAAAAGCGTTTGTCAAATATTGAAGATAGGGGGAAACGCCATGAATGGAAATTGGAAAAAGACCGATTGTAAAAAAACTGACGGCAAACCAAAACAGCCAGCGCCAGTTGAACTCCAACAAAAAGGCAAGCGCCAATACAGCGGGTGAAGTTTTTAGGTGAATCGCCAGCGCCAGCGCCAGCGCCGAGAAGAATTCGTGCCGAGGGTAGGCAAGCAGGCTAAGGAGAATTAGATTGAGAGTGAGCAGGTTAACCTGAATAAAACCCAATGTCCGCATCAGCGGTGTGTTGATCAGCAAAAAAAGAACGGTGATAACAATGGAAAGTGGATGAGGGAAACCGTAACGCTGCAAGACGGCGATGAGTAAAAAATAAAAAACAGCGAGAGCAAAGAGATTAACCGTCCACAAGACAATCATAAAACCTTGATCGCCAAGCGGAACAAGGAACTGAAGCAGCGTTGCCCAAAGCGGCAGATAGAGGTAACTGTCGGGCAGAGGCTGTCCCTTGGCGAGGGCAGTGGCGGCTTCGAGATAATAATGATAATCCCCATAACGGAAGCGTTCACGCAAAATGCCGAGATATATAAATAGAACAAGAAAAAAACCTGCCGTCTGCCAAATGTTTCCCGAATGAATTTTTTGATTGGCAAGCAAATAAAGCAGCGCGCCCAGCAAAAGCCAGGTGAGCGCGGTGGCGGCGAGCGTGACAGCCAGGTTGGAAAGGGGCCATTGCTGAATAAACAGGTGAAACCCCGTAACGCCGTTTCTAAAATAAATAAGAGCAAGGCTCAAAATCACCATCAAGGTGATGCCAAGCCATAGTTTAAATGCGGTTTGCAGGGATTGTCTCATGGTAAATTCCAGTCAATGCGCTGACTCTCAAAAACAGGGGGATAGGTGACAGTCGCCTGTATCGAAAGAATACGCCTGAAAACTCCCGGCGACTTTCACCTATTTCCATATTTTCAAGTTGAATTTTATTTCATCAACTGCTCAACCCGCGATTCTCCCACGCTGTAATATTTTGCCTTGGCATGGTGAACAATGATCGCGGCGGTAGATTGCTCTGGGATGAGCTGCCCCGATGCGGCAAGGCTCATGCCAAGTTCCGATTCAACGGCGGGCAGCAGGTTAAAGACTTTGAAATGATCTTCCAGGTCGGGAATGGCGGGGTAGCCCCAAGAATAGCGTTTGCCCTGATCTTCGCCCAGCCCCAGTTCGCGGCGAATATGCTCATGCAAATAATTGGCGGTTGCTTCGGCAGTTTGCACGGCAAGCCCATGCAAAAAGTAGGCTTCGGTGTAATCATTGGCGGCTTGCATTTTTTCAAAGCGCTCGGTGGCTTCCAGACCCACAGTCACCACCTGAAAAGCCGCCACATCCATTGTGCCAGATTCTTTCGCGGCGAAATAATCTGAGAGCGCAAGATGATCATCATAAGGTTGGCGCGGACAGGTGAGGCGGGTGAGTTCCTGGTAGTTATCAGCGGGAGAGTGCGGGTCGTAGATGATTAACTCCTCGCCATCGGCTTGGCAGGGGAAGTAGCCATAAACAGCCTGCGGTTTCAGCCAGCCTTCTTTGAGAGCGGCTTTGGTCATGGCTGCCAGGCGGGCATCAAACTCGGCTTTGAGTTTTTCCCATTCTTTGCCGTGCGTGTTCTTTGCGCCCCAGGAAAGGCGGTACAACTCGTTAATGTTCAGATGTTTAAGAACCATCTCCAGCGGCATATCTTTCACCACGCGCTGCCCCAATTTGGCGGGCAGCGCAATGGGCGCGGGGACAATATTGGAGCGTTGGAAGGTGGGCGCTTCAACAGGTTTTGCCGAAGCGCGTCCCATTTCCATATCGGCATCTTTGCGCATCTGTGTGAGCATGAGCGGCTTGCGGTTGGGATCAATCAGCGCGTCCATTGTATCCAGCCCTTCAAAGGCATCTTTACAATAGAAAACGCCAGGCTCGTAGGCGTTGCCGTCTTCTGCAAAAAGAATGCGGCGACCAAAGCGGCGGTTGATGGCTGCGCCGCCAATGAGAATAGGAATTTGATGCCCGCGCCGATACATTTCATTAACGATTAACGGCATTTGCTTGGAAGTGGAAACAAGCAGCGCCGACAAGCCAATGGCGGTGGCTTTGGCTTCAACGGCTTTGGTGATGATCGTTTCGGCTGGCACTTGCTTGCCCAGGTCTATTACGGTGTAGCCGTTGTTGGAAAGAATGGTCTTGACCAAATTCTTGCCGATGTCATGCACGTCTCCATACACGGTGGCAATGACCACTGTGCCTTTGGTGACGCCTTCCACCTTCTCCAAATAATTTTCCAAGTGAGAGACAGTCTTTTTCATCGTCTCGGCAGATTGCAGCACGAAGGGCAAAATCAATTCGCCCGCGCCAAATTTATCGCCCACTTCTTTCATGGCGGGCAGCAGGACGGTGTTTAGGGTGTGAACGGCTACCTCGTGTTTGGTAGGGAATTGCGGCGGTTCACGGTGGAGAATTTCGTCAATATCGGCTTCCACGCCGTCTTTGTGGCGGTGAAGAATTTTCCAATGCAGGCGCTGTTCGGGGGTCATACCTGCGGTGGGATCAAGAACAGCAGACTCGGTGGAGACTGCGACTGTTTCAAAATGTTGAATAAAAAGTTGAAGCGCATCGGGGCGGCGGTTGAAGATTAAGTCTTCACACAGGGCGCGTTCTTTCTCGTCAATTTCGGCATAGGGTTTCACATGCGCGGCATTCACAATCGCCATATCCAAACCCGCCTGCACGCAGTAATACAGCATGACCGAGTTTAACGAGGGACGGGCTTGCGGCGCCAGCCCAAACGAGAGGTTGCTCACGCCAAGCGAAGTCATCACGCCCGGTAAATTTTGTTTGATGAGCCGAATGCCTTCGATGGTTTCTTTGGCAGAATCCACAAATTCCACATCGCCGGTGGCAAGCGTGAAGGTAAGGTCGTCGAAGACCAAATCTTCGGGCTTGAGTCCGTGGTCATTGACTGCAATCTCGTAAATCCGTTGAGCCACTTCAAGTTTGCGTTGCGCGGTTTTTGCCATGCCAATTTCATCAATGGTGAGGCAGATGACAGCGGCGTTGTATTTTCTTGCCAGACCAAAAATTTTGTCGGCTTTTTCGCGTCCCGCTTCAAGGTGGGTGGAATTAATCAAACAACGCCCAGGCGCGGTTTGCAAGGCAATCTCCATCACATCCACTTCGGTGGTATCAATCACCAGCGGAACATCCACACCCATTTGTAGTTTTTTAACAACCTTGCGCATTTGCTCCACTTCGTCTGCGCGTTCGGTGACTGCCACAGAAACATCCAGCGCATGAGCGCCGCCTGCAACCTGGTCGCGCGCAATTTGCAAAATGCCATCGTAATCTTCTTCCAGCAACATGCGTTTAAACTTGCGCGAGCCTTGCGCGTTGCAGCGCTCGCCCAGCAAAGTGGGGGCGGGTTCTTGCCGCATGGCAATCGCCGACATGGCAGAGGCAAGTTGAGGCGTGGCGCGAAGCGGGGTTTTGGTAATTGGTAATTGATAATTGGCGAGTCGATTCACGAGCAGGCGCAAATGTTCGGGGGTTGTGCCGCAGCAGCCGCCGACAATGGAGACATTGTGTTTGATCACAAAATCAACCATGTCGTTGGCAAAGGGTTCTGGCTCCAACGGGTAGACCGCCTGCCCATCCACATTAAGCGGCAGCCCCGCGTTGGGAATGCACGAAATGGGCAGGCTGGAATTTTCGCCAAGAAAGCGAATTGGCTCGCGCATGTGTTCGGGTCCGGTGGAGCAGTTGAGACCCATCGCGTCAATGCCCATGCCTTCGAGGATGGTTTGGGAGGCGTTGATGTCGGTGCCGAGCAACATGCGACCAGTGGTATCCAAAGTGACCTGAGCCTGAATCGGCAGCCAGGTATGAGTTTCGGCAAAGGCTTTGTGAATGCCGGTAATGGCGGCTTTAACTTCAAGAATATCCTGCGAGGTTTCGATCAATAATAAATCCACGCCGCCTTGAATTAGCCCCACTGCCTGCTCGCGGAAGGCGTCAATCAACTCGTCATATTTTACATTTGAAAGTTCGGGGTCATTGGTGGAGGGAAGTTTGCCTGTGGGTCCCATTGAGCCGGCAACGAATCTTGGGTGTCCGGTTTGTGAATATTCGTCTGCCAGGCGTCTTGCGAGAGCCGCCGCCGCCAGGTTAAGTTCGAGGATGCGGTCTTGCAAGCCGTATTCCACCATTGTCAAACGGTTGGAGCGGAAAGTGTCGGTTTCGATCACATCCACGCCCACTTCAAGAAAGGAGCGGTGAACTTTCTCAACTGCTTCAGGGTATGAGAGAACGAGGTAGTCGTTGCATCCATTGTAGCGTTCACCGCCGAAGTGCGCGGCGGTCAGGTTTTGCAATTGCAGGCTTGTCCCCATTGCGCCATCAAAAACAAGGACTTTCTTTTTAAGCGCGTCCAGATAGCGGCGGTTGGTATATGTGGGTTTCATTAAATCTCCTAAATGTGGTTAAAAAATAATTAAAACTTGTACTTGCCATTTTTGAGTGATGCGAAAAATTATGTCGGCAGGGTGAGGTGCATTCCTGCGCCGATTTCCATTTTTAGCATTCTTCTTTTTTGCCAATCCACTTTAATATGCCCTGCCCCGCCGAACGCCCGCTGGCAAAGCAGGCAGTCAGCAAATAGCCGCCGGTGGGGGCTTCCCAGTCCAACATTTCTCCGGCGCAAAAAACGCCAGGCATATTGCGCAGCATCAAATTTTCATCCAACTCATTCAGCAGTACGCCGCCGGCGCTACTAATGGCTTCGTCTAGCGGGCGCGGCGCAATGAGCGGAATGGGCAATTGTTTGATGAAGGCAGCAAGCCGCGCCGCGTTTGCAAAATCATCCTTCGGCACAAACTCGCGCAGCAGCCCCATTTTTACGCCTTTCAACCCAATTGTTTTTTCAAGGTGGCTAGACATGGAACGCGAACCGCGCGGCTTGGATATTTTTTCAACCAGCCACTCGCAAGACCTGTCTGGCAGCAGGTCTAACCAAATGGTTGCCTTGCCGCTGGCTTCAATTTCATCACGAATGGCGGATGACGCGGCATACACCAGGCTGCCCTGCACGCCATCTTCTGTGACAATAAATTCTCCGAGACGGTGAAATGTGTTAAACGAAAGCGCCACCGATTTAAGCGGCTGACCATTAAAGCGTTCGCGGAAGTGAGAACTCCAAGCTACGTCGAATCCGCAGTTGGCTGGTTTTAGCGGGTGAATTTGCACGCCTGCCTGACTGAGCCATGTGACCCATGCCCCATCTGAACCGAGCCTTGCCCAACTGCCGCCGCCCAAAGCCAAAATTACCAAGTCTGCCTGAAGCGTTTTTTCGCCTTCGGGGGTTTGAAATTTGAGCGACTGTTCCGCGTTCCAGCCTATCCATTTATGCTTCAGGTGAAAATCAACGCCTGCCTGATGCAGCCGCTTGAGCCATGCCCGCAGCAATGGGCTGGATTTCATTTCTTTTGGGAAGACGCGCCCGGATGTGCCAACAAAAGTTTCGACCCCAAGACCGCCCGCCCACTGGCGCAGTTGAGTGGGCGAAAAATTTATTAGCCATTTTTGAACTTCTTCTTTTTGGTTTCCGTAGCGCGAAACAAATTGTTCAAAAGGTTCCGAGTGTGTCAGGTTTAGCCCGCCTCTGCCTGCCATTAAAAATTTGCGTCCCAAGGATGCCATCGCGTCGTACACATCCACTTTGATTCCGTGTTGAATTAATACTTCTGCTGCCATCAATCCCGCAGGACCGCCGCCAATAATTACCACTGAATGATTCATGCGGTTATTATGCCACAAAACCCGCAGGGGCAAATGTTACGCAAAAAGCGTGACCCGCGAGGTGATTATTTTAAGGCTGCCTGCATAGACCAGGGACCGGTTGCGATAATGCGGACGTTAAGCAATTGCCCGCGTAAATTTTGATCGGTTTCAACAAAGACAATTTTGTTGGTGGGGGTGCGCCCACGCCAGCGGGTTTTGACTTTTTCTTCAAACAAAACTTGGACTGTTTCACCAAAATATTTTTGGTTAATCTCAGCCAGAATGCCCTCTTGCAAATCGTCCAGCATGTGCAGGCGGCGCAGTTTGTCTTCTTCGGGGACGTTGTCTTCCATGCGGCGGGTGGCAACAGTGCCTTCTCTCAGCGAGTAGCGTGCCAGGTGGGCAACATCCAATTTTAGGTCAGAGAGAACGCGGTAGGTTTCCATAAATTGCTGTTCGGTTTCGCCCGGAAACCCAACGATAATATCTGTTGCAATGGAGCAATTGGGAATTTGACGGCGAATTTTTTGCACAAGGCTGCGGTAGTCTTGTTGAGTGTAGCCGCGCTTCATGTTAAGCAGCACTTGATCGTCTCCGGCTTGAATGGGAAGTTCAATGTGCGGCATAACGCGCGGAAGTTCGGCAATGGCTTGAATCAGGTCGTCTCCAAAATAACTGGGGTGTGAAGTTAAAAAGCGGATGCGCTCAATACCTTCGATTTCGTGAATGAGCCGCAGCAGCGCCGCGAGGTTGGGTCCGTCGGGAATATCTTTTCCGTAGCGGTCTACAATTTGCCCCAGCAGGGTCACTTCTTTTACGCCCTGCCCTGCCAGCGAGCGAACTTCTGCCACAACATCGCCCACAGGGCGCGAGCGTTCTCCGCCGCGTTTGGAGGGGATGATGCAAAACGTGCAGGCATGTGAGCAACCATACACAATAGGCACATAAGCGCTGATCAGTTTTCCGCGCTCGGCAACAGGGAGAATCAATTCGCTGTCCATCAACAGAAAGCGGCGGGTGGTTTCGGCGTCTTCTTGTGAGCGCACTTCGCCCTGAGTCAAATACGAAATTAAGGGGCTGGGGTCGGAGGGCGGCGAGAAGACATCCACAAAGGAAAGTTTTTCGCGCAATTTTTCTGCGCCGCGCACGCCAACCATGCAGCCCATGAGGTTAATCACCAGGTTGGGATTTTTCTTTTTGAGCGGCGCAAGCGAGGTGACGCGCCCGTAGGCTTTATCTTCGGCAGACTGGCGCACGACGCAGGTGTTCAAAACAATCACGTCGGCTTCCTCAATTTCTTTTGTTAAAGCGTAGCCAAGATGTTCGAGCGAAGAGCCAACCCGCTGCGAGTCGGCAACATTCATTTGACAGCCTTCTGTCCAGATGTGATATTTTTTTTCCATAGGGGCGAATTATACCAAGCCAGTCGGATTTGAAAGCCTGATTTTTTAGGCTTGGTATAATTCAAAAACTTATGAAAAAGTCCACCCGTATTCTGCTTGCGGCGCTGCTGATCCTCGCTATGATTTTGCCGCGCATGGCAAACCTGACCCAATTCACCGCCGCCGATGAGCCTTTTTGGCTGGTGGTTGGCGCCAATTATTACTATGCCCTCACTCACGGAGAATTTGAAAACACCGTGTACGAGTATCATCCCGCTGTCACCACCATGTGGATTGGCACAGCCGCCATGCTGGCGTACTTTCCCGAATATCGCGGCTTGATGAATGGTTATTTTCAGCAGGAGAAAACATCCTTCGACTCCTACCTGGTTGAACATGGCAAAGACCCGCTGGCGCTGTTATGGTGGGCGCGGCTATTTCAACTGCTGCTCAACGTGCTTTTATTTCTTGTTGCATTTCTGCTTCTGCAACACATGCTGGATGAATGGACTGCGCTCGCCATTTTGCTGCTGACCTCATTTGCGCCCTATTTATTTGGGCAGTCGCGCATGTTAAACCACGAATCGATGGTGGGGCTATTCTCGCTGATTGCAGTCCTGGCGCTGACTGCCTATCTTTTTCAGACCCCCAAAATGGGGCTGCTGATTCTTTCGGCGGCGGCGGCTGCCTTTGCCAACCTCACCAAATCTTCGGCGATTGTGCTTTTTCCTGTGGCGGCGGTCATGCTGCTGGGGTGGATGATGCGGCAATGGCGTGAAACGGGCAAGTTCGCCTGGGGCGCTCCGCTCAAAACCTTCCTGCTTTGGGCGGCAATATTTTTTATCGTCTACTTTATTGCCTGGCCCGGCATGTGGGTTGCGCCAGGAAAAATGCTATACGAAGTGTACGGCAACGCATTTAGTTATGCCTTTCAAGGTGCGCGCCTTTCAGTCACACAAGAACTGTCTCCATCACACTTCAGCCTCGCATCCATGGGACGCGAACTGGCAAATTTTGCAGTTTCAATTGCCTGGCGCACTACTCCGCTCACCTGGGTTGGCTTGCTGCTGGCGCTGGGATTTCTCTTTCCACAAGACCGCAAATTGGTTTCGGCACAGGCAAAATATATCATCCTCGCACTGCTATTGCTGGCGCTTGCCTGTGTTGGCATGTTCTCGCTGGTGCAAGGGCGCAATCAACCGCACTATGTGCTGGCTGCCTATTACGGCTTGGAGTTTTCTGCTGCGCTGGGCTGGGCGCTTGCCGTGCGGCAAGTAACCGATTCTAAAATATGGCTCAAAAACAGTTTGCTGGCGGGTTTGCTGGTGGCACAGGCGTACCCGCTGGCATTTTATGCGCCGTATTACTTCACCTACCTTAACCCCATCATGCTGGCGCAAACCAACAAACCCGATGTTTTCTTTTACGGCGAGCAAATGGAAGCCGCCGCCGCCTACCTTAGCCAAAAAGAAAACGCCAAAAATCAAACGGCGCTGGTCTATTTTGGGCGCAGTTTTAGTTATTACTATCCGGGTCAAACCCTGCTGTTTAAACCCGTTTTATTTGATGACAAAGCGCAGTTGATTAACGAAATAAAAAAATCAGAATATCTTGTGGTGTATGCCGGCTTGGAAGAAAGGCTGCCTCTGCTAAAAGAGTTAACGCCCGAACATCTGATTAACCTGTACGGCAAAGCGCACGTTGCCATTTACCGCACGGCAGAGATACCAGAGAGTTTTTTTTATGAATAAAATTCAATATCGCAAGGCTGTTTTAATTTTCCTTTTGCTCGGTCTCACCCTTGCACCGCGACTGGCTTCACTAGATTCCTTCGTGACTCTCGACGAACCTTTTTGGCTCTCAGTCGGCGCAAATTATTATTATGCCCTCGGTCAGCGCGAGTTGGAAAATACCGTGTACGAATATCACCCGGCTGTCACCACCATGTCTTTTGTAACCGCCGCCTTTCTTGTGGATTTTCCAACCTACCGAGGTTTGGGGCAGGGCTATTTTGATGTAGACAAGGAAACCTTTGACCCCTTCCTCCTTCAACACGGGCATGACCCCATGCGCCTGCTGTATCTGAGCCGCCTGTTTCAAGTGCTGATGATTGCGCTGTTGATCTTGATCATTTTTCAACTGCTTGCAATTTTAATCGGCGATGAAAAAGCATTTCTGGTTACGGCGTTAACTTTCAGCGCGCCCTATTTTTTGGGACATTCACGGGTACTCAGCCATGAAGCCCTGGTAGCGGCGCTGGTGCTGACATCCATTTTTGGGTTGATGACCTACCTGGAACACAAACCGAAATGGTATTACCTGCTGCTCTCCGCCGCCGCCGCCGCACTGGCACAATTGACCAAGTCTTCTGCCATGGCAATGCTGCCGGTCATTGGATTAATGCTGGCGCTCTCTGTTTTTGAAAAAAGAAAAGAGCGCGGGTTTAAACGGGCATGGCTCGACTCTTTAAAAATATTTGGGGCTTGGTCTGGCATGATGATTTTGTTCTACATTCTGCTTTGGCCCGGCATGTGGGTTGCGCCCGGCAAAATGCTCTACGAAGTGTACGGCAATGCCTTCAGTTATGCGTTTCAAGGCTCACGGCTGCAAGTAACGCATGAAGTGATTCCTACAACTTTTAACCTGGCAACATTAAATATCACAATTCAATCATTTATACAAAATATCGTCTGGCGCGCCACGCCCCTCAGTTGGGCAGGTTTTATATTCGCCTTCATCTTCTTCTTTGTGCGCGCAGAAGATGCGTTTTTCTCCATCATTAAAAAAGCAAATTTCTATTTACTCATCACCGCCGCCATGTTTATTTTATTGTTCAGCCTGGCGCGCGGGCGCAACTCGGTACATTACATTATGACCAGCCTGGTCAGCGTGGATGCCATTGCCGCGCTGGGCTGGGCAATGCTGCTGGGGCGGCTAAAAATCCTCCGCAAATCAAGGCTGCGGACAGGCGCTATTCTTTTTCTCGTCAGCCTGCAATTGGCAAGCGGACTTTCTTTTTATCCCTATTATTATATTTACAGCAACCCCATCTGGGCAGGCATAACGGGCAACACGCTCATTTCCGATTACGGAGAAGGGTTTGAACATGCCGCCGCCTATCTGGCGCAAAAACCAAACGCCGCTGCTTTAAATGTGTATGCCTTTCGCGCGCGCGGACCCTTCTCGTACTTCTTCCCCGGCAAAACAATCATCCTCAATCCGTTGTTCATCGAAGAACCTGGCATGGTCTCCATGTTTGAAAGATTAAAGCAGGCAGACTATCTGGTGATTAATGATGCGCTGGGACGGCGCACAGACCGCGCCGCGCTTTTTGAGCGCGAACTGCGCCATGTGCAGCCCGAACATTCCATCTACACCAAAGGCGCGTTCTCCATTCACATTTACCGCGTTGCAGATCTGCCGCCTGCATTTTACGAAACCCTAAGCCGATAAAAAAATGACGGTCACTTTTTCAAGTGACCGTCATTTTTTTCGTTTAAGGAGTTCCGCCCGCAGGCATACATGCCATTTGACTTGAGCTGGGCGGTGTGCCGCAAGTGCCGCTGACCAAACCGTTGGGCATGTTGATCGAACAAGCCGCTCCCTGTGTCAGACCTGTGCAGGCGTCAATTGCTTCTTGCGGAGGTGTGCCGCCGCCCATCCCCTGACCTTGACCCTGCCCCGTTCCCTGACCCTGCTGACCTTGACCTTGTTGTCCCTGCTGCTGTCCGCTGCCGCTGATGCTGGCGCCTTCGATGGACATGCTCGGTCTATTGCTGATGGTCGTATTCCCCGAAACGTAGGTCACATCTCCGCCGCGCACACAGCGCACATAATTTTCCACGCGCACCGCGTCACCTTGCGGACCATGTCCCTGCGGGTATTCGGCGGCGCTGCCCGTTTTCGGGTCACTGCGCTGCGCGCCCGCGCCATGCACATCCACCCAATTGTTCATGTAGCCCAGCGCCCTGCCAAATGAGACGTACGCCGCATACGAGCTGCCTCCAGATGAATCGGCGTGGGTGGTGCTGCTCCAATAAAACGGATAATCTGCCTGCCCGCCTTCGTTGGTGATAGGGGTCACGCTGAAAATCGGGTCAATCGCCGCGGAGTTGGTCGTATCGGGCGAGCGGGAATAATCCACAATGCTTTGCAATTCCTTCGCGCTCGGCAGCCGCCAATCATCTGAACCCGCCGCCGTTGAACCTTCGCAATACGCCAGCGCAGATTCCCAGTTCATGCCCGCGCCGCTGTCGGCTTGAGTCCAGGTCAAACCTGTGGCGTTGTCGGTTATCGTCCCGTTGCCATTATCCACAAAAGCATTCACGCCATAATTTGAATTTCCACGCACATACAGCACGAAAAAGGTTTTGTCGCTGCCGCGCATACTCAGCCCGTAGCCCTTGATGCGCCCATCGGCAAAGTTCACACCGAACATGGTTTCGTCTCCGTTCATCGTCGTGCTGACGTATTTGGAACTGGTGGCAAACTGGCTGTCAATGACGCGCTCGCCCGCCGCCGTGTCGCCATACTCAAAGTTGAAGTAGCGCGTATCAATAAACGGCGTGATGGCGCAAGTTCCGCTGGCGCAGGCGCTCACGTCTGTGCCGTCGAACAAAATCAGCGAGTACAACTCTTTGATGGTCGGCAGACGCCAATCGGTGTAGCCGCCCAAGTTCAAAGCCGAAGCCCCAGCCAACGCCTGCGCAAAGGTCATCTTTTCGCCAGGGTCTTGCTGCCAGATCAAGCCCGTGTTCAAGTCGCTCACCGTGCCATCGCCATTATCCTGATATGCCGCAGCCGCGCCCTGATAATTTCCATCCTGCCCTGCAAACGCCGCGCCCTGCCCCGCGCACGCCACCAGTTGATTATTGTCGTAGCACGCGATTTGACCTGAATCTACCATTTGATAGGAATGGGAAGTTGATTCCGCGCTGGCGGACTGAGCAGCGGCTGGTTCGGACGCCACGCTTGGGGCGGGTTGTGCTCCCTGATTTGTTGCCCCCGCCGATAGCGGCGCAGCGGGCGCAGCGGGCGCAGCGGGCGCACCGCACGCCGAAAGAATCAAAGCCAGTAAAATAAACGGTAAAAAAGTTTTCATGTGGTTCTCCTTGTGGGTTGAATTGAACTGATTTTACAAGTACGGGGAAATGTTCGAGAGTGTCCGAAGTCATCAAACTGAGAGATTCCCCGTGCAATTTTTCTCCCTGCCCATGATAGATGTCATGGATGTAAACCGCCCAAGAGTAAATCAAGTGACAGTCATCTTTGAGATGACTGTCACTTGATTTTTTTATTTGCACTCGTACAACGTCATCGCCTGATTCCCCTCTGGGCTTTGCCCCTGCCGACCTGCCGCGCCCGTCACCTGACTAAATTGCGTCACAGGCGAGCAGGAGGTTTTCAGCCAGTTGCCGATGTCATCGTTGCCGCGCTCCCCGCCGTACAAAATATAGCGCAACTCGCCGTTTGCCACCATCGCGGATAAATCCTCTGCTGTGACCACTGGGTCGCTGCCGCTGAATCCGCCCATGAACAGCACGGGGCGACCCGTTTGCAGCACCAGCGTCGAACCGTTTTGCGCGGACGGAACTGCCAGCAAATACTTCACGTCTGCCGTGTTCGCTTCGAGAAAGGTCAGCATGTCTTCATCCATGCCTGCGCCCTGTCCCCCAGGTTGGCGCGGACGATTAATGCCGTCGGGTCCCGCTTGCTGGTATCCGCCCGCGTAGGCGCTGGGCAGGTTTTGGTTGGCGCTGGAAACAGTCGTCATGGCAGTCCAGTACAGCGGGATAATCGTCATCGCCGCCAGCAGGGTCAGGTATGCCAGTCGTTTTTGAAAAAACAGCAAGGCGATTCCCACAAGCAACAGCGCGGCGCTTGTTCCCATCCACCATGAAAATTCGTTGTACTGAACCGAGGCAAAATACTGGAAGCCGATGGTCACCGCCGCCGAAATTGCCAGCGCCGCGCCCGCCCATTTTTGATCCGCGCCCCACGCCCAAAGTTGAGCAAAGCCCACGCCGACCATCGCACCCAAGGCGGGAGCCAGCATAATGGCGTAGTACGAGTGGAAAATTCCCGAAACCATGCTGAAGAAAACCACGCAGGTCAGCAGCCATCCGCCCCACAAAATCAATGCCTTGTGTGCGCCCGACTCGATGGGCAATTTTATTTTTGAAGCGAACAACGCCAGCAAAACGCTGATCAACGCAAAGGGCAGCAGCCACGACATCTGCTTGGAAAGCGGCTGAGTGAAAAAGCGCAAGACCCCAGGCGTGCCAGTTTCCTGACTGAAAGGCGTTCCGCCGCCCTGTCCGTTCGGAGGCTGTCCCTGCCCTTGCGGATTCATTCCCTGTGGGGCACAAGTCAAGTCTGTGGAGTTGGGCGGGATAATGCAGGAACCGTTAATTGTGTTTCCATTTTTTAGATTGAATGAACAAGCCGCGCCTTGTGTGGAATTGGCGCAAGCGTCCACTGCCTGCTGTGGTGGAGTTTGCCCCGCTGGAGCCTGATTCTGTCCATTGGGCTGATTCATCCCCTTTGGCGCACAAGCCAGCATATCCAGATTTGGCGGAATAATACATGACCCATTCACCGTATTTCCGTTTGCCTGCGTGAACGAGCAAACCGCGCCTTCTGTTAAATTAGAGCAGGCGTCCAGTGCCTCTTGCGGCGCACCGCCAGGACGAGTCCCCTGCTGCGGGTTGGAATCAGCCGCGGGCGGAGTTTGTCCGCCACCGCCAGTTCTTCCCAGCCGCGAAATCCCGTTGTGTCCGAAAATCAATCCCAGCACCGAGTTATCCTCGCTGGAGCCGATGTACGGGCGCGAGTCGGCGGGGACGAAATCCACGACCACCGCCCACGAAAGCGAGACGCCGATCAGCAAAGCGGCGGCAATGCCGAGGTGGATGATTTTGCGAAGCCAGCCCTCCTGCGAGCCGAAAAAATACAGCGCGTAAAAAGCGGGCAGCGGCAAAAAGGCTTGCAGCATTTTGATGTTGAATCCCAGCCCAACGATGAACGCGCCAGCCAGCAGCCAAGGCAGACTTTTCTTTTCGGTGGCTTGGATGAATGCCCATGCCGCCATCAGCAAAAAGAAGACCAGCAAACCGTCCATCGTGTTATTGCGGTTGGTGGCGACAAAGACCGGCGTGATTGCCATGACGAAGCCCGCGACCAAGCCCGCCAGTTCGCCCATGTATTTTTTGACCAGCGCATACAGCAGCGGAATCCCAAACACACCCGCGAGGATGTTCGGCAGCGATGTGCTGAATCCGCTCACGCCGAGGAAGTAGGCGAAGACCGCCTCAATCCACAGCCCCAGCGGAGGCTTGTCCACCGTCACCGAGCCGCCAGGCTCCGCCGCCACGAAGAAGAAATTGCTCCACGATTGCAGCATGGATTTGACCGCCGCCGTGTAGTACGCATTCGCATCGCCGATGGACTCGACGTTGTAAAGATGAAGCCCCAGCGAAAACGCCATGATGACGATAATCAACAAAGTTGAAACTGTCACGCCAAGAAAGAGATTTCTCTTCAAAAACGGGGGTTGTGCGGGAAGGGTTGCTGTTGTCATTTTTTCTCCTGTTTCATGTCATTGCGAGGAGCGTTCTTTGCGACGAAGCAATCTCCAGGTAATAGGGGATTGCTTTGGGCAAAGACCACACCTGCCTTGGCGGGCGGTGCCAGGGAGAGCGCCCTCGCAATGACATGTATTTCTTGACATGGATTTTATATTTCCCAGCCAAACACCGAGAGTGAAGCCAGTCACCATTTGCCACCCGCGCCCCATGACAACTGTCA
>DYML01000053.1:8195-18555 GCA_020721605.1 Anaerolinea thermophila | reverse complement strand
GGAATTGCTGTGTTTTCCAGCAATTCCTTGACAAAACAAAATAACCTGTCATAATCGGTATATACCAAGTATGACAGGTTGTATATGGAAACACTCAGTAAAAATGCCCCTGTTCCACTGTACCAACAAGTAAAAATAGCGCTCGAAACCGAAATTAGGGAGGAGAAATACGCGGTGGAAGAGCGCCTGCCCTCAGAACGCGAACTGTGCGAGCGGTTTGGCGTTAGCCGCATGACGGCACGTCAGGCAATCAAAGAACTGGAACGCGAAGGGCTGGTTTTCTCACGGGTGGGCAAAGGCACATTTGTCAGCGTGCCAAAGATCGAACAGCAACTCGGCAACCTAACCGGCTTTAGCCACGACATCAGCACACGCGGCGCGCGCCCATCCAGCATTGTGCTTTCGGCACAAATTATTTTGGCGGGCGCACAAATTTCCTCCGTCTTAAAAATTATGCAAGGCGCCGAAGTAGTTGAACTCTCCCGTTTGCGCCTCTCCAACGAACTGCCGCTCTGTATCGAAATTGCCCACATCCCCCATTATCTTTGCCCCAATATTTTACAAAACAATTTTGCACACGAGTCACTATACCGCGTCTTTGAGCGCGATTACGGTCAGCGTCTAGTCCGCGCCGAGCAGATTATGGAAGCCAGGCTGGCGAATGCCCGCGAACTCGACCTGCTCAAAATGACCGCGCCCGCCTCTGTGCTGCGCATTGAGCGCTTCACCTACAACCAGCAGGATATTTTGCTGGAATACGTCACCTCCGCTTATCGCGGCGACTTGTACAAATTTCACCTAACCCTGCAATAGGATAAAAAATGGTACGCACTGGCTTGGATTTGTGGATGGACGCGCCCGACCCCGAACTGCGGACTGCCCGCCTGGGGCTGGTCTCGCACCCTGCCGCCATGCTTCCCAACTTGATCGGGGCTGTGGACGCACTGCCACGGCATGGCTACACGCTAACAGCGCTCTTCGGACCCGAACACGGCTTCAGCGGCGCGGCAGCCGACGGCGAAAAAATTGGCGACACCACCGACCCGCGCACGGGCTTGCCCGTCTTCAGCCTGTATGGCGCGAACACCGAGCCGACAGAATCCATGCTCGCCCATCTGGACGCGCTGGTTTTCGACATGCAAGATGTGGGCGTGCGTTTTTATACCTACCTCAGCACCCTCTTCCACGTTTTGCGCGGCGCGGGCAAAGCAGGCAAACCCGTTTTTGTACTCGACCGCCCCAACCCGATCACAGGCGCAATCCTCGAAGGCGGCGAAGTTGAAGCGGGCTTCGAGTCTTTTGTGGGCATTATCAACCTCCCCATGCGGCATGGAATGACGCTCGGCGAATTGGCGGGTTTGATGAACACCGAATACGCCCTCGGCGCAGATTTGCGCGTGACTAAAATGCAAGGTTGGCGGCGTGAAATATGGTTCGACGAGACGGGCTTGCCCTGGGTTCCCACTTCCCCCGCCATGCCGCACCTTTCCACGGCGATTCTCTACCCTGGCATGTGCCTGCTCGAAGGCGCGAATCTTTCGCTGGGGCGCGGAACATCGTTGCCTTTTGAAATCTGCGGCGCGCCCTGGCTCGATGGCTACGCTCTGGCAGAAGAGATGAACGCGCTCAATTTGGCAGGCGCGCGCTTTCGCCCAACCCTGTTCACGCCCTCGGCTTCCAACCATGCCGGCGTGGAATGTTCGGGCGTGCAAGTTCACGTCACAGACCGCAACGCGCTGCGCCCCGTGGATATGGCGCTCCATCTGCTCTCGGTTACACGGCGGATTTCGGGCGAGGCTTGGGCGTGGAATCCGCATTTCGAGCGGCTGGCAGGCGGCAGCGGAGTCAGATCGGGCTTGGAGGCAGGCGAACCTGTCCGCCAGATCACTGCTTCGTGGGCAGAATCCATTTCCAGATTCAACCATCAAAGAGAAAAATATTTGCTGTATTAGTTATGCCCTCATCCCCAGCCCTTCTCCCAATGAAGAAGGAAATCAATATGGAGTCACTTTGAGCAAACAACTTGAAAACAAATCATGGGTTGAGCGCGTTTTGAAGCATTACATCACGCGCACCGTTGCCAAAAAATTTCTGATTCTATGGGTGGTGGTGACGCTCTCCTTTTTGATTGTGCGCGCGCTGCCCGGCAACCCAGTGGACATTATGGTCATTAACTTGATGGACTCACAAAACCTGTCGGAGGATGAGGCGCGCACTCGCGCGGCGAGCCTGCTGCGGTTGGATTTGAACGCGCCCCTGCACGAACAGTATTTTGATTTTCTGGGCAATCTGGTGCGCGGCGACTTGGGCGAATCTTATGTGCTGGCGCGCGGCAAGTCTGTCACCGAAATTGTTTTTCAACGCCTGCCGTGGACTTTGTTCAGCGTGGGCGTTTCGCTCTTGATTAGTTTTACGCTGGGCATGTTTTTAGGAATGCTGGCGGCGTACAAACGCAATTCACTGCTCGACCAGGTCTTAACCAATTTCAGCGCGATGATCGGCGCGGTGCCAAATACGCTCTGGGCAATTATTTTGGTGTTGCTGCTGGGCGTGGTCTGGAAGGTGGTTCCGCTCAACTTAATGCGCGGCTCGCTTTCGCCTGGGATTAAGCCCGGCTTTACGCTCGAATTTGTGGTGGATTTATTCAAGCATTGGGCGGTGCCCGGCTTGGTCTATGTGCTGACCACGCTCGGCGGCTGGATGCTGGCGATGCGCAGCAACACGGTCAGCGTGCTGGGCGATGATTATGTGACGGTGGCGCGCGCGCGCGGCTTGCCCGATTTTCGAATTATCACCGCCTATGTAGGGCGCAATGCCAGCCTGCCCTCGGTGACGGCGTTGGCAATTTCGATTGGCTTTCTGTTGGGCGGCTCCACCGTGATTGAATTTATTTTTGTGTATCAGGGCGTGGGCTTGTTGATGAGCCAGGCAATTACCAAACGTGATTACCCGGTCATGCAGGGCATTTTGCTGGTGACGACCATCACGGTCATCATCTCCACCGCCATTGCCGATTTGCTGTACGGCTGGCTTGATCCGCGCATTCGGATTCAAGGAAATGAAGAATAGAGAATGCAGAATGCGGAATAATAAGTTCCACTCTCTTTTCTCTAATTCTGCATTCATCATTCTGCATTCATCATTCTGACTTCTGACTTTATTGGATAATCTTATGAAAAATTTGATGCACAAACTGACCGCCTTTGGCGCTGAAATACTCAAAACCCTAAAATTGATTGCGCGCAACAAAATGGGTTTCGTGGGGTTTCTGGCGCTGCTGCTGTTGATTTTCATGTCCTATGTCGGTCCGCTGATTGTAGAACCTGAGATGCGCGCCAACGTGAAGCAAATTTACAAACCGCCTTCGTGGGAACATCCGCTGGGGACCGATTTTCAGGGACGCGAAAACTGGATCATGCTGGTGCATGGCGGGGCGGAAGTTATCACCGTTGCGTTTCTCGCGGGGCTGCTGACCACCATCATTGCGGTTGTGGTGGGAGCGGCAAGCGCTTTCTTTGGCGACTGGGTGGATGATTCAATTATGACCGTCACCGATACCTGGCTGGCTCTGCCGCGCGGCATTTTATTAATTGTCACGGCGTATTTTGTTTCGCTGGAAGATGTCTGGACTCTGGCGCTCTTCCTGGCGGTTTTTGGCTGGCCCTCACTGGCGCGGCAGGTGCGCTCGCAATTCCTCTCGCTCAAGAAGCGCGAATACATCGAAGCCGCCCAACTGCTGAACCTCGGCGCGCCGCACATCATCTTCCGCGAGATGCTGCCCAACATGATGAGTTACATCCTGCTGGCGTTGATCGAATCGATGATCGGTGCGATTTACTCGCAAACGTACCTGGTCTTTCTGGGGCTGGTTCCCTTTGGCAACAACTGGGGCGTGTTGTTTAGCCTGGCGTATGCCAAAAACGCCATCTACAACCCCAACGCCATGGCAAGCCTGCTTGTACCTATGGGCGGAATTGTCGCCCTGCAACTTTCGCTGATCATGTTCTCGCGTTCGCTTGAAGAAGTTTTCAATCCGCGCCTGCGCGTGGGAGTATAAGCATGAGTATCCCTTCACAAAACCACCCTTCCACGCTTTCCATCCGCAACCTGACGATTGAGTATCAAGTCAAACGCGGCGCGGTGCAGGCGGTGCGCAACCTAAATTTGGAAATACGCTACGGCGAATCGCTGGCGTTGATTGGCGAAAGCGGCTCAGGCAAAACCACCATCGGCATGGGCATGATGCGCCTGCTGCCCTCAACGGCGCGGATTGCCACAGGCGAGATGATTTTTCGGCGCTTCGACAAGGCGGGGCAGGCAACGGGCGTTGAGTTTGACGTGATGAAGTTGAACGAGCGCGAACTGCGCCTCTTCCGCTGGAAGGATGGGGCGATGGTTTTCCAAGCCGCGCTCAATGCCTTCAACCCCGTGTTGAAAATCCGCGACCAATTTGGCGACACCGCCCGCGCGCATGGCTATTTGCAAGGCGAAGCCTTGCGCAAACGCGCCTATGAACTCTTTGGGCTGGTGCGGCTCGACCCAGAGCGGGTCTGGAATTCGTATCCGCATGAGCTTTCGGGCGGAATGCGCCAGCGCGTGCTGATTGCGCTTGGGCTGCTGCTCGACCCGCCCATGTTGATTCTGGATGAGCCGACCACCGCGCTCGACATCCTCACTCAGCGCAACATCATGGATGTACTCAAAGACTTGCGCGGCAAGTTGAACTTCTCGCTGGTCTTCATCTCGCACGACCTTTCGCTGGCGGCGGAACTGGCAGACCGCATTGCCACCGTGTACGCGGGGCGCATTGTGGAACTGGGCAACGTCTACGACACCTTCCAGAATCCCCAGCACCCCTACACCATCGGCTTGATGAGCGCCGTCCCGACTCTGACCACTCACCGCGACCATGTCAGTTCCATCCCAGGCTCGCCGCCTGATTTGATTGATATGCCGAGCGGCTGCAAATTTCATCCGCGCTGCCCGCTGGCGGTGGAACAATGCAAACGCGAAGAGCCGCCGCTCATACCGACCACCGATGACGAACATCTTGCCGCCTGCTGGCGTTGGATGGATGCCAAACAAAAGTTAATGCCGAATCCAAAATAAGAGCAGCCCATGACCACTCCCCTGATTGAACTCAAGAATGTGACGCGCCGTTTTCAGGTCAAGCGCAATGTTTCCATCACCGCCGTCAGCGATGTCTCGCTGAAAATTGACGCGGGCGAAATCGTCTGTCTGGTTGGCGAATCAGGCTGCGGCAAGACCACCACCGGCAAGATGATTGCGGGCTTGCTCAAACCGAGCGAGGGCGAAATTTTGTTCAACGGGCAAGACATCACCCAAATTAAAAAACAGGATTGGGAAACCTACCGCCTGGGCGTGCAGATGGTACATCAAGACCCGTATGCTTCGCTCAACCCAACTCACACCATCTACGACATTATGTCCGCGCCGCTGAAGGCGCACCGCAAAACGGGCGGAGAATCCGCCACCCGCGCCGCCGCCATCGAACTGCTCGAAAGCGTGGATTTAACTCCCGCCGCCGATTTTCTGGATAAATTCCCGCACCAACTCAGCGGCGGGCAGCGGCAACGGGTTTCCATCGCCCGCGCCTTAACCATTCACCCAAAATTTATCATCGCCGATGAAGCCGTCTCGATGGTGGATGTTTCCATCCGCATTAGCCTGTTGAACACCCTGCTCAAACTCAAAGATAAAAATGGGCTGGCGGTGCTGTTCATCACCCACGATCTGGCGCTGGCAAAATATTTTGCATGGGAAGGGCGCGTGGGCGTGATGTATCTCGGCAAACTGGTGGAGGTTTCTCCCGCCCGACAACTGGTGGAAGCGCCCCAGCACCCGTACACCAAAGTGCTGCTCTCCGCCGTGCCAGAAGCAGACCCAGAGCGCACCCGTCAAAAACAACGGATTGAACTGCGCAGCATGGATATTCCCAGCCTGTTGCGCCTGCCTTCGGGCTGCGCCTTTCACCCGCGCTGCCCGTACTTTGACGGGGAACGCTGTGAAAAAGAAATTCCCGAATTGACCCCATTTGCAGATGGCTCTGCGGTTGCCTGTCACACGGTGACGGAAATGCGGAATGCAGAATGATGAATGCAGAACTCTCTAATTACCAATTATCAACGACCCCTCTTACCTTTTCCCCGCTTCAATCCCGCGCGGATGCGGAAACCTGCGCCCGCATGATGGCTGAGTCTGAACCCTGGCTGACCCTGGGGCGCAAATATGACGGATTGCTCAAAGCCGTGCTGAACCCCGCGCGCGAAATTTATCTGGCAAAGTCAGGTGATGAAATGAGCGGCTTTGTGATGATTAACATGCAGGGCGCGTTTACGGGCTACATCCAAACGCTGTTTGTCGCGCCCAGCTGGAGAAGCCGAGGCACAGGCGCGGAGTTGATGGCGTATGCCGAAGCGCGCATTTTTCAACAAACGCCCAACGTTTTTCTGTGCGTCTCATCTTTCAACACGGGCGCGCAAAAATTTTACAAGCGGATTGGGTACACGGTCATCGGCGAGTTGAAAGATTATCTGGTATCTGGCTACGATGAAATTTTGATGCGCAAAACAATTGCCCCGCTGGTGGATTATGACCCGCAAGTTTTTCTCAACAAGGAGCAGGCTGCATGAGTCCCGATGCGGGTCAAGCCTGGTTTCGGCTGGGATTTTTTATCACACTTGTCTCGCTGGTGATTTTGCCCTTCCAGCGCAGAGACTCGGCGGAGTTTGTGGTCAGCGTCATTTCGCTCATCATCGGCTTGCTCATCCTCGGCATTATCGTGTTGATCGTTAAATTATCGAAGTAGCGTGAAACACGCAGCACGAAATACATCACCCAAAAGGAGGTGGTTTTTTACCCCGAAAACATTTTTTAAGCTCACCTGTCTTTCAAATATCTAAATTCCAACAAGGAGAAGAAATGCGTAATACCAAATTTCTGTATGTAGTTTTACTTTTGGCAATGGTGCTTGCCGCCTGCGGCGCGCCTGCCACCGAAGCGCCCGCTGCGACTGAAGCCCCCACAATGGCAGCCACCGAAGCGCCCGTAGCCACCGAAGCGCCCGCTGCGGTTGCCACCATCGCCGCTGAAGTTCAGCCCCTGCCCGAAGGCGTTGCCAACATTCTCACCGTTAAACTGCGCCCAGACCTCAAGTGGAGCGATGGCAGTGCAATGACCGCCAAAGATTTGGTCGGCACTTACAACATCTATTGGGCGCAGGGCAATGCAACCTGGACTTACCTCAAAGATGTGGTTGCCGTAGATGACACCACCGTCGAGTTTTGGATCAGCAACCCCGCGCCGCGCGCCTTGCGCCTGATTTTGCGCGCCTACCAGCCCGCGCCGTATGCGCAATACAGCAAGTGGATGGACGAAGCCGCCCAGCTGCGCGCCGATGGCAAAGCCACCGACAGCGACGAAGTCAAAGCCATGTTGGATGACCTGTACGCCTTCAAACCTGAGACCATCGTTGCCTACGGTCCCTTCATCATTGACCCCGCCTCCATCACCGAAGCGCAAATGGAACTGCTCAAGAACGACATGGGCTACAACGCTGAAAAAATTGACATTCAAAAAATGCTGGTGTACTACGGCGAAACCGCTGTCTCCCTGCCGTATGTGCTTGCCAACGATGTAGATTACAGCACCCATGCCTACACCCCTTCGGATGTCGAAGCCATCAAGTCCATGCCCAACCTAACCATCATCAGCGGACCCACAGGAACGGGTCCCGGACTTTGGTTCAACCAAGCCTACGCGCCCATCGCCAAGAAGGAAGTTCGTCAGGCTTTTGCTTATATTATTGACCGCGCCGAAAACGCAACCGTCTCGATGGGCGAAGCCGGCAAGGGTGTGGAATATGTGGTCGGCTTTACCGATTTACAAGTTCCCGCCTGGCTGACCGAAGAAACCATCGCCAAACTCAACCCCTACGCGCTCGACCTCGCCAAAGCCGAAGAACTGCTCACCAGTGTTGGCTTTAGCAAGGGCGCCGACGGCAAATGGCTGACCGACACGGGCGAACCCTTCGCCGTGGAACTCTCCGTCCCCGCTGATTACCTGGACTGGCTTTCCTCTGCCGAAAATGCCGCCCAGCAATTACAGGCGTTTGGCATTGACGCAGTGGTGCGCGGCTATCCCTCCTCCGAGCGTCCCACAGTTCAAAAAGAAGGCAAGTATCAAATTTTGGTTGATCTGAGCATCTACTACAACCCGCCCCACCCCCACACCTCCTTCAACTATTATCTGACCGCGCCGCGCAACGTGCCAGAAGCCACCGACAACAACCCCGGCATGGGCTTCTCTTGGAACCAAACGGTGGAAGGCAAGGATGTTTTCATCCCCGACCTGCTCAAAGAAGCATCCTCTGGCTTTGAGATCGAAGCGCAGAAACCCGCCATTCAGACTCTGGCGCTGCTGGTCAATGACCAATTGCCTGTTCTGGCGCTCTATGAACGCTACGCCACCGATGTAGTCAACAAAGATACGCGCATCAGCGGCTGGCGCGACCTGAGCGACCCGGTCTACAAGAACAACCAGACCGATCTCTACATCGCCATTCAACTGCTGGAAGGCGACCTGAAAGTCTCCGCGACTGGCGACGGCTCTTTCCACACCGTCTATCCTTATCCCCAGCCGCCCAACTACGACCTGAACTATTTCACCTCCACCAGCCTCATGCAATTGGCTGGCAACCCCGCGTACAACGTCATGTATCCGCCCCTCTTCTATTATATGTGGGCTGACGCTTCCTACGTTCCCGCCGCCGCAGAAAGTTACACCCTGCGCTAAATTTCGTCTCTGATTCACCCCTCCCCCAAGTCGAAAGATTGGATTTGGGGGAGGATAACTCGACTCTCTTTTTTTTGCTCTTATCACTTCTTATTCTCCCCGCAGCCTGTTCCCAACCCTTGGAGCGGGTTGCCACCTTAGGCAAACCCCATGTCCCCAACACCCTCTGAAAAAAACATGACCCTCGAACAAAAAATCGGGCAGGTGATGATGATTGGCTTTGACGGCACAACCCTGGAGAACGACCTGCGCCGCGTAATTACCGAACAACACGTCGGCGGCGTGATTTTTTTCGCCCGCAATGTTGAATCTCCCGCGCAAGTTGCCGCGCTGACCAACGAACTGCAACAAATCGCCCGCGAAAGCGGCAGCCCTGGCTTGTTCATCGCCATTGATCAGGAAGGCGGAACTGTCGCCCGCCTGACCGAAGACAAAGGCTTCACCGAATTCCCCTCCGCGATGGCGCTGACCGCCAGCGGCGACCCGCAAAACGCGCGCAACATGGCGGCGGCAATGGCAAAGGAAATGCTGGCTGTCGGCATCAACGTGGATTTTGCCCCCGATTTGGATGTGAACAACAACCCCATTAACCCCATTATTGGCATCCGCTCGTTTAGCCCAGACCCCGCCAAAGTTGTGGAATATGGGTTAGCCTACGCTCAGGGCTTGCAGGAAAGTGGCGTGCTGGCATTTGGCAAGCACTTCCCAGGTCACGGCGATACCAGCGTGGATTCTCATGTAGACCTGCCGCTCGTGCCGCATGACCGCGCCCGCCTCGACCAGATTGAACTTGCCCCCTTCCGCGCCGCAATTGCAGCAGGTGTGGCGGGCATGATGACGGCGCACGTCACCTTCCCCGCCATTGACCCCACACCGGGCATGTCTGCCACGCTCTCGCGCCCCACGCTGACTGGACTTCTGCGCGAAGAACTCGGCTACGATGGATTGATTGTGACCGACTCGCTCGAAATGGGCGCACTGGCTGCCAACGGCACACCTCCGCCGATTGGCGCTCCGCTGGCGCTGGCGGCTGGCGCAGATTTGCTGCTCTTCAACCGCGACCACGCCATGCACCGCGAATCCTTTGCCAACCTTGTGCAAGCCATGCGGAATGGCAAAATCTCTGAGCAGCAGTTGGATGATTCGGTGCGGCGCATTCTCAAGGCGAAGGAAATGTTTGGGATTTTGAACCCAGCCCAGGTCAAAGTTGGCACGGTCAAAACGGCGGAACACATCGCCCTGTCCCGCTCGCTCGCCCAACAAGCCATCACACTCATTCGCGCCCCGCAAGACCTCATTCCACTGCAAGCAAACGCGCGAGTGGTAGAACCCACCGCCCTGCGCGGATTAACCTCCTTCCTCGGCGGAACTGTTTTGGAAGTGGACGCGCAACCCTCCGCCGCCCAAATTGCCAACGTACTGCACGCCGCCAATGATGGGCGCACAATGATTGTCTTCGTCCACGATTTGGAAAAAAATCCGCAGCAGTTAACGCTGGTGCAGGAATTGGAAAAAGCGGGCTGCCCGCTGCTGGTGATTGCCTTCC
>DYML01000053.1:0-8095 GCA_020721605.1 Anaerolinea thermophila | reverse complement strand
GGGTTCGGAATTAATCCAGTGGGCGGAAGGCTGGCTCAGGGAAAAAGGCTGCAAACGCATTCGCATTGGCGGCAGTCTGCGCCCCTTTGCGCCAGGCTTGCCGTATGCCGTGCGCGAGAATTTGCCATTTTTTGAGAAGCACGGCTACACCTCTCCCGCCGAGCAACCCTACGAATACGACCTTGCCCGCGACTTGGGCGATTATCAAGCCCTGTACGCCCAGCCCAGCCACGCCGAACTTGCGCCCATGCAGGCGGGTGAAGAACCGCTGCTGCTTGAATTTTTGACGCGCGAGTATCCAGGTCGCTGGGAATTTGAAGCCAGAGAATTTATCCAAAACGGCGGGCGCGCGGCGGACTTTTTGCTACTGCGCGTGGATGACGCAGTGCATGGCTTTTGCCGCCTCACACTTGAAGATTCGGAACGTCCCGTCGAGCGGTTTTATCCGCAGCGTTTGCCGCGCCCCTGGGGGCAGTTGGGTCCGCTGGGGATTTCCAAAGCGGTGCGCGGACAAGGCTTGGGCGGCTACCTGATAGACGCCGCCGCCGTTCACCTGCAAACGCTGGGCGTGCGCGGCTGTGTCATTGACTGGACGAGCCTGACCGACCTGTACGAAAAATTTGGCTTCAAAATTTACAACCAATATCTCAGCCTCTTTAAAGAAATGCAGAAAGAAATGCAGAATGAAGAAGGCAGAAGTCAGAATGAAAAAGGCAGAATGAAGAAGGCAGAAGGCAGAAGTCAGAATGAAGAAGCCAGCATTCCTCATTCCTCGCGCGAAGCGCACATTCTTCATTCCTCATTCCGCATTCTGCATTCCACTCTCACCCCAGCGGCGCAACTGGCGATTCGGCACAGGGGCAAACTGATTCACGAATCTGCCTTTGGCTTTCTCGACCCTGAAACCCGCCAGCGACCCACCACCAGCGACTCACTATTTGACATGGCTTCGGTCACCAAACTGTATGCCACCGCCGCGTTTATGACTCTGGTTGAAGCGGGCAGGGTGACGCTCGATACGCCCGTGCGCGAAATTCTGCCAGAGTTTGACGGACTGCGCCCCATTCAGCCCTATGAAAATCCGCTGGAGTGGGACAAAACCGTGCAAGTAACCGACCAATTGGGGCTGGTGGACGCAGGCAAAGTCACCTTCCGCAATTTGCTCATTCACAACTCTGGGCTGCCTGCCTGGCGTCCGTTCAAAGATCAGGCGGATGTGGAATCTGCCTACCGCATGGCGCTCGGCACGTTCTTCTCGTACCCGACGGGCGGGCGAATTTTGTACAGCGATGTCGGGTTGATTCTGCTTGGGCTGGCAATCAGCAGGCTGACGGGGAGTCCGCTTGACGAAGCCATCCATCAGCGCGTCACCCGCCCGCTCGGACTGGAATCCACCCGCTACCTGCCCACATCTCAATCCCACGAGGTTGCCCACATCGCCCCGACTGAATTTTGTCACTGGCGCGGACGGCGCATTCTGGGCGAAGTGCATGACGAAAACGCCTGGCGGCTGGGCGGAGTTTCGGGTCACGCGGGGATTTTTTCCAACGCGCGTGAAGTGGCAGCCTTTGGGCAAAGTTTTCTGAACGCGTCACTTTTGCGGCGCGAGACAATTGACGAAATGACCCGCCTGCAAGCCGAGTTTGGCACTGTTCGGCGCGGAATCGGCTTTGCGTTGTGGAGCGCCGACCCCGAAGCCAGCAGTCACCCGTTCAGCCCGCTCACCTTTGGTCACACGGGATTCACAGGAACGAGCCTGTGGATAGACCCGCAGCGCGAGTTGGTGGTTGCCCTGCTGACCAACGATGTTTATGACGGGCGCGAAGGGCGCGGCATTGCGCCGCTGCGCGTGCAAGTTCATCAGGCAATTGTGGAAAGCGTGGAACAAATATGATTGTGGTTGGCTTAATGTCTGGCACATCGGCAGACGGAATTGACGCGGCAGTGGTGCGGCTTGATGGCGCGCCGCCGCATTTAGATTGGAGCCTGCTGGCACATAGCCATCTTCCGCATGAACCGCGCCTGCGTGACGAAATTTTTGCCTGCTTTCGCCCCGAAAGCGGAGCGGTGGATCGCATCTGCCGCCTGAATTTTGATTTGGGCGAAGCCTTCGCCGCCGCCGCGCTGAAAGCCATCGCCGCCGCTGGGCTAACTCCCGCCGAGGTGGATTTAATCGGCAGTCACGGGCAAACGCTCTGGCACATCCCGCCTGGCGGAGCGGAAACCGCCTCGACCCTGCAAATTGGCGCGGCGGCGGTCATCGCCGAGCGCACAGGCTTGCCCGTCGTCAGCAACTTCCGCGCGCGCGATATGGCGGCAGGCGGGCAGGGCGCACCGCTCGTCCCCTTTGCAGATTGGCTGCTGCTTTCACATCGCACGCTCACCCGCGCCGCGCAAAACATCGGCGGCATTGGCAATGTCACTTATTTGCCGCCCTCACGCGGAGGAGAAGGGGTTTTCGCCTTCGACACGGGACCAGGCAACATGCTGATGGATGACGCCGCCCGCCGCGCCAGCAACGGTCAATTGCACTACGACAAAGACGGCGCGCTTGCCGCACGCGGAAAAGTAGATGCGGCTTTGCTCAACCGTCTGCTTTCTGACCCATACTTTGCGACCCTCCCGCCCAAAACAACAGGGCGTGAAAAATTTGGCGTGCAACTCGGCGCGCAAATTTGGGATGACGCCGCCCAGCGCGGACTCTCCGCGCCCGACCTGCTTGCCACGCTGACGGCGTTCACCGCTGAAAGCATTTTCCGCGCCTACCGCGACTTTTTGCCAGTCCCGCCCAACGAAGTGATTCTCTCTGGCGGCGGCGCGTACAACCCCACCCTGAAAGCCATGCTCGCCGAGCGGCTATCCCCTGCCCGCGTGTTCACCTCCGACGACCTGGGCATTCCCTCCGACGCCAAAGAAGCCCTGGCATTTGCGGTGCTGGCTTATGAAACCTGGCACAAACGCCCCAGCAACCTGCCCGCCGCCACAGGCGCCCAACGCCCCGTGATTCTGGGGGATATTACTTATTAATGCAGAATGCAGAATGCAAAATGCAGAATGCAAAATGCAAAATATCCATTTCCCCATTCTTCATTCTTCATTCCTCATTCTTCATTCCGCATTCTTCATTCCTCATTCTTCATTCCCCATTCTTCATTCCTCATTCTTCATTCCTCATTCTTCATTCCTCATTCTTCATTCCTCATTCTTCATTCCTCATTCTTCATTCATTAAGGACTCCCATGCCCAACCTGATCACCGAACAAGCCAACTCTTTCACTAAAAACATTGACAACGTCTCCACGCTGGAGATGGCGCGCCTGATTAATCAGGAGGACGCGCGCGTTGCGGCGGCAGTTGCCGTAGAGTTGGAAAACATCGCCCGCGCCATAGACGGCATTGCCGAGCGCATCAAACGCGGCGGACGGCTGATCTACATTGGCGCGGGCACATCGGGGCGGCTGGGCGTGCTGGACGCTTCGGAATGTCCGCCGACCTTCAACACCTCCCCCAATTTGGTGGTGGGATTAATCGCAGGCGGCACGCGCGCCCTGACCGAAGCCATCGAAAACGCCGAAGACGATATTGAAATGGGGACGAGCGAAATCGCCGCGCTAAACGTGAACGAAACTGACTCTGTGGTGGGCATTGCCGCCAGCGGCGGAACGCCCTATGTGCTGGGCGGAATCGCCGAAGCGCGCAAACGCGGCGCACTGACCGTCAGCGTCAGTTGCAACCGTCCCTCTCCGCTGGAAGAAGCCGTTGAAATCGGCATTGCCCCGTTGGTCGGTCCCGAAGTGGTGGCTGGCTCCACCCGCCTCAAAGCCGGGACGGCGCAGAAAATCGTATTGAACATGCTCTCAACGGGCGTGATGATCAAACTGGGCAAGACCTACGGCAACCTGATGGTGGACGTGCAACCGACCAACAGCAAATTGCGCGACCGCGCACGGCGCATTGTGGCGCAGGCTTGCGGCATTCCGCTGGAACGCGCGGCGGAACTGCTCGAAGCCAGCGACAGCGAAGTCAAGACCGCCATCGTCACCGAGTTGGCAGGGGTTGATCCCTCTGCGGCGCGGGAGCGGCTAAAACAGGCGGGCGGCATGGTGCGGCAGGCGCTTCAGGAAAAACAGAATACAGAATGAAGAAGGCAGAATGAAGAATGAAGAAGGCAAAAAGCGGCAGGTAGTTGTCGGCGTGGATGGGGGCGGAACAAAAACGCTCGCCCTCGCCGAAGGCGCAGAGCAGGGACAAACGCGCGGCGCGGCTGGCTCATCCAATTTACATGCGGTTGGTTTTGAAGCGGCGTGCGCGGCAATTGAAACTGCCATTGCGCAAGCCGTTGGCGCGTCTGAGATGTCGGCTGTGTGCCTGGGCTTGGCGGGCGCGGGGCGTCCGCAGGATGTGGAACGCTTCACAACCTGGGCGCAGATGAAATATCCCCATGCCGCGCTAAAAGTGGTCAGCGATGCCGAAATTTTACTGGCGGCGGGAGCGCTTACGGGAGCGGCTCTGGCGTTGGTTTGCGGCACGGGTTCCATTGTTTACGGGCGTACGGCACGCGGCGAATTGATTCGGGCGGGCGGCTGGGGCTACCTGTTCGGCGATGAAGGCAGTGGATTTGCGCTGGGCGCGGCGGCGCTGCGGGCGGTGACTCAGGCGCACGACGGGCGCGGCACGCCGACCCTGCTCACTGACCTGATTCTGGCGCGGCGCGGCGTGGACAACGCGACAGGGCTGGTTGCCAGCCTGTACGATTCGCCCAATCCGCGCGCCGAAATTGCAGGGCTGGCAGAATGGGTGGAGCAGGCGGCAGATCAAGGCGATGCGCTCGCGCTCTCAATTTTGGAAAACGCCGCGCACGAACTGACGCGCATGGCGGCGGCGGTGTATCACCTTTTGGATGTAAAATCTGTGCCGTTAATTTTGAGCGGCGGCGTCATCTTGAACGGGGCGCGGCTGGCGGGATTGTTCCGCCACAATTGCAAAGAAGCGGGACTGCGATTTTCAAGCGTACAAAACATACCCGAACCCGCCACAGGCGCCGTCCTTTTGGCGCGACAATAGAGAATTTACGAGCTACGCACGCGCCATTTTCCCCGCCCAAACAATTGAGATTGAAACGCGGACGATTGCACCTGGAACTTTGCGGTTTGTGAAGTAGGTTCTTGAAACACTTAAGAAAATTTTGAATTGCCGCCCCTGTTTTTAGTACCAAAAACCAAGAACCCCGCCAATCGCTCAACAGGGTTCTTGGTTAATATTTTTTCATCTCCAGCCCTGCCCTAGCACTCTGCGCTTTTCCTGTGCAGAGAGAACGGTGGTACAAGATTCCCAATTAACATTCTCAATTTTGGCGTAGCGGATTTCAAAGGGATGTTCTTCAGGCAGGGCTTCAATGATGCGTTTGGCTTCTTGTTTGTCGCCGAGCGCCAATTTGATCCAGGCATCTTCCAGCACGTCGGGGATTTGACCGAAGAGCGAGAAGATATTTTGCAGGCGGCTGGAGAGTAACTGGTGGACACGATCTTCGACAGAGTCTTTGTAGCGCAGGTTATAAACTTTGACTGTGTCGTTGATCTGACCGATGCGCTGAATACGTCCCTTGCGTTGTTCGAGGCGGGTGGGATTCCAGGGCAAGTCTAAATTGATGAGAGTTGCCAGAGTTTGCAGGTTGAGTCCTTCGGATGCGGCATCGGTGCCGAGCAGCAAGCGGAGTTGACCTGATTTGACGAGGGCTTTGAGATGTTCGCGGGGGGCGGGTGTCCATTTGCCGCCTTGCATGATGCCCGATGTGGTGGGACCCGAATACAGCGCGATGGGTTCTTCGGGAAATTCTTCGGTGAGTTGATCTGCCAGCCATTGAATCGAATCGCGGTATTGGCTAAAGATGATACAGCCATCTTCAAGCCAGTTCCAGTCTTTGAGACAGCGCACGACAACCGCGTATTTGGGGTCTTTCTCGCGGTGCGATTCGAGCGAGGCAATGAAACGCGCCAGCAGGCGTCTTTCTTCATCCAGCAGGGATTTGGAAAATTCACTGGCGACATGGTTGTTTTCTTCTTCGTCTGGCTCGTCGTCTTCGGAGGCAATGTCATCTTCCCAATTGCCCAACATGCGTTTGGCGGTCAGCAAGCCAGACTGGATGGAACTTCCCAGGCGGCGCAGGAGCAGGGTTTTGAGGAATCCCGCGCCCTGCATCCGCTCGCTGAGGACGGAGCAGAATTCTTCCGCCAGTTCATACGCATCGCGCAGGTAGGAGGGCAGCAGAATCGCGTCGCGGTCTTCTTCGCCAAGCAATTGCACTTTGATCGGTTTGAGCAGGGGTTCATGTGTTTCAGGATCAAGCTGCGTTTCAAGCTGTTGGCGGGTGCGGCGGATGATACGTTGGATGAAGGGGTTGTGATCCGTGATCAGTGTGGGAAAAAGGTCATTGACCCGCGCCCTGTCTGGGGCGCGGAGATCGGCGTAGCGATTGCCCGGCAAAACGGATACATCGTCGGTCACATTCAGGTTGCGGCGCAGGATTTCAAATCCCATGCCTTCGCTTTTGGGCGGCAGGGGATTGCACAGCCATTCCCAGCGGGTGACTTCACTGGCGGGGAGGTCGGCGCGGCGCATGACCAGATCGAGCGCGGCAGAGGCGTCATGCCAGCGGCTGAATCCATTGCCGATGACCGATTCGTCATTTCGCGCCAGCACATCGAGCAAGTCCCAGGCTTCGACGGGGTCGAGCTGCACGGGGGTGGCGGTTGCCATTAAGAGGCTGCGCGTGCGGCTTGAAATTTGGCACATAAAATCGAGCAAATTATTCGGGTCGGGCTTCTCTCCCTCGTGCGCGGGACCCAGGTTGCGGCGGCGGGCGCGATGCGCTTCATCCAAAATTACGCAGTCGTAATCGAGTCGCAGCAGGTGCGCGGATGCCTCTGAGCCTCGGCTGATCAATCCGCTGGAGACGATGCCCACTTTGCGCGGACATTTGCGGATGCCTTCGGCGCCCTGCGCGGGATATTCCACTTCGTTTTCATCCACCCAGCGGCGACCATCCCAGACGGCGGAGGGCATGTCGAGCAGGTCGAGCATTTCCGCCTGCCATTGCCAGATGAGGGTTTTGGGGCAGATGACCAGAATGGGCTTTTCGCCTGTGAGCGCAATCAGCTGCGCCGCCATGGCGAGTTGGACGGTTTTACCCAAACCCACCTGATCGGCAAGCACAAAACGCGCCTTGCCAAGCAGACTGTTGTGGGCGTCGAAGACGAGTTTGACAAAATATTTTTGATGCTGCCACAAGCCCACTTCTTTGCGGTAGACGGGCGTTTCGATGATGGCAGAGGCGGGGTCGGGCGGAGATGCGGCGGGCGTTTCCGCTTTCCATTCGTCGAGGCTGTGAAGAACGCGGCGTTTGGAGAGGCGTTCAAAATCCTCGACCACGGCGTCGGATAATAGAACATGCTGCGGATGCGACCAGAGTGCGTCAAATTCCTCCTGCACCCAGTTCACGGCTTCGGGGCTGTCGTCTTCCCAGACCAGTTCGTAATTGAGCCGCCAGGCGGATTTTGATTCGTTGGCGCTGCCCATGAAACTTGTCTTTGCGCCATCGGCAAAGGTGATGACGCCCGCTTTGCCGTGAATCAGCCCAAAGACAGAATCAGGCAAAACGCGCACTTCCAGTTTTCCGCTGGTGAGCAGTTCGTACAGTTTCCGAAAACGGAGGCGCACGGGTTCGGCATCGCCTTGTTTGGCGCTGACATCCAAAAGGGATTCGGGCTGTGAGCCTGCCCAGGATTTCCAGACGGCGATCTTGGCGGCTTGGGCGGTTTGCACGTCTTTGGGGTGCAGGTCTGAGTTGCAGATGACGCGGATTTTGCCCGTGACGCTTTCGAGTTCTTCGCCGACAATTTCAAGTAACGAGGAAGAAAAGTAGCCCGCGATGCGGTCATAGGATTGAGCGCCTTTCAAGCGGTCAGCAAGGAAGGTGCGGTCGAGGCGTTGGCGGCGGGAGGAGTAGCGGTTCATGGGAGGGGAAATGATGAAGGATGAATGATGAAGGATGAATGATGAAGGATGAATGATGAAGGATGAATGATGAAGGATGAAT
>DYML01000052.1 GCA_020721605.1 Anaerolinea thermophila | reverse complement strand
ACCTAATACTCGTGCACCACTCCCTTTATGTGCAACGCTAAATGCTCAGAATCGTTGAATTTGTTATTCTGATTATTTTTAGCGATTTCGTTACTTAGAATCTTCTCATCTTTGCGTGTATCGTGTATAATTTGTGTTGTTCAGTTTCGGTTAGTGATATTTTTATATATCCTGCTAAGACGAGGAGTACGAGACGTATTTTTTGATCTTAAGGTCAGTTAGTTCGTTTAAATCCTCGGCCGATTCTGTAGAACGGTCTTTTTTATTTTATTTAGAAAGTAGGTGATTGAAATAGCATCCGTAAATTTACGCAATGGAGAATCGCAGGATTCCCTGCTTAGGCGTTTCCGTAAAAAAATAGTCAAGAGCGGCATTCTAAGCACAATACGAGACAAGCGCTGGTTTGTCTCCAAGAGCGAGACGCGGCGCATGGAAAAAAAGAAAGCGATTCGGCGCAGCAAACGACGTTCTTCCAAAGATACTGAATAGTGTGAGGCGTGTATGACAAAAGAAGAAGGCAAAATTAAGGTGGACGGTATTGTAATTGAAGCCCTGCCCGGTACTCAGTTCCGCGTGCGGCTCGATAACGGTCACGAGGTGCTTGCCTATCTCGCTGGTAAAATGCGCAAACATTATATTCGTATTTTGCTTGGAGACCGCGTTTCCATGGAGATGTCCCCCTATGACCTCTCGCGCGCCCGCATTACTTTTCGCCAGCGCAAGAATGCCCCTGTTTCTATTGGGAATTAATTTTTATCGCTAATAAAAAGCCCTCCATAAAAATGGAGGGCTTTTTGTATTTAGGGCATGTCTCTAAATGAATTTAGGACATTCATGTAGTTTGCCCGCTCAAATGCAGCAGGCTCTTTTACAGATTTTTGGCTCATACTTCCTTGCATTTGTTTAATTGAGATATATTCCCGTTCAACAAGCCAGGTTTCTAATTCGGCTAACATGATGGGAATGATTTTTTCTCCCTTTTGCAGGAGGTTTGAAGCCATCATTGCAACTTTTGCACCTGCCATCATGGTTTTTAGTACGTCTTCTGCGGTATGCGCGCCGCTGGTTAAGGCAAAATCTGCATTAATTTTGCCGTGTAAAATCGAAATCCAGCGTAGTGGGAGGCGTAATTCTGTCGAAGTGCTTAGATCAAGGCTGGGGACAATCTTGAGGTCGTTTAGGTCAAAATCTGGTTGGTAGAAGCGATTGAACAAAACGAGCCCATCTGCGCCTGCTTCGACAATTCTACGAGCAAAATTTGGTAGGGCTGTGATAAACGGGCTAAGTTTTACTGCCAGCGGAATGGAAATGGCTGATTTTACCTCTGCCACTAATTCAATTTGTGCGTTTTCTAACTGTTGGGCGGTTAGATCAAGATCGGTGGGAATGTAATACAGGTTCAGCTCTAGCGCGTCTGCTCCTGAATCTTGAATTTGTTTTGCGTAGTTTGTCCAGCCGCCTTTTGAAACGCCATTTAAACTTCCTATAACAGGAATTTTTAGCGCGTTTTTTAATGCCGTTACTTGATCTAAATATTTCTCTGGACCAACAGTGTAGGCGCCTGCGTCAGGAAAGTAGGTCATTGCCTCGGCAAAGGAGTCTGTTCCGCGTGTGAGGTAGTGGTCTAATTCCATGCTCTCGTGGATGATCTGCTCTTCGAAGAGGGAATACATCACAATAGCCGAAATGCCAGCTTCTTCCAATTTTAAAGCCCTGTCAATGTTTTTTGAAAAAGGTGAGGCTGAAGCCACAAGCGGGTTCTTGAGATTCAAGCCGAGATAGGTGGTTGAAAGATCGGTCATGATTTTTTCTCCTCTGCGCTGTCTGCACTGTAGTGCATGGATGCCATTTGCTGATATAAAGTCCACCGTGATTTCGCGTCGTGCTGGGCTTCTTTCATTAATTGCTCGGCGCGTTCTTCATCAATTTGGATGAGCATTTTGTAGCGTGTTTCATTGTATGCGTATTGCGAGAGCGGAATGCTTGGCTCTTTCGATTCGATAATCAGGGGGTTCTTTCCTTCTTCGGCGAGGCGCGGGTCGTAGCGATACATGGGCCAGTGACCGGATTGCACCGCGAGTTTTTGCTGTTCGAGCCCCTTTGCCATGTCGTAGCCGTGAGCAATACAGTGGCTGTAGGCAATAATCAGTGATGGTCCATCATAGGCTTCTGCTTCGATAATGGCGCGCAGTGTTTGTTGGTCGTTGAAGCCCATTGCAATATGAGCAACGTAAACATTGCCGTAGGACATGGCGATCAAGCCGAGGTCTTTCTTTCCCGCTGATTTTCCGCCCATTGCAAATTTGGCAACTGCTGCGCGTGGAGTGGATTTGCTGGCTTGTCCACCTGTGTTGGAATACACTTCGGTATCCAATACAAGAATATTCACGTTGCGCCCGGAGGCAATGACGTGATCCAACCCGCCGTAGCCAATGTCGTATGCCCAGCCATCTCCGCCGATGATCCAAACAGATTTTTTAACTAAATTCTCTGCCAGGCTGACGAGGTCTTTTGCGCGTGTATCGCTTGATTTGGAAAGTTTGTTTTTTAATTCTTCTACGCGTTCACGCTGCGCATGAATACCGGCTTCATCGCTTTGGTCTGCGTTGATCAGTGCGTTTACCAGTTCGGGGCTTAATTCTTTTTCAAAACCTTTTACCAGTTCAATTGCATATTCTTTTTGTTTGTCAATGGTTAGACGCATACCCAAACCAAATTCGGCGTTGTCTTCAAAGAGCGAATTTGACCACGCGGGTCCGCGCCCTTTTTCATCTACTGCCCATGGGGTGGTGGGCAGGTTGCCGCCGTAAATGGAAGAACAACCGGTTGCATTGGCGATGACCGAGCGGTCGCCAAAGAGTTGGGAAACCAGTTTGACGTAAGGTGTCTCTCCGCAGCCTGCACATGCGCCGCTGAATTCAAACAAGGGGCGCAGCAACTGTGAGTTTTTTATTGTGGACGGGTTGAATAACTTTCTGTCCATGTCTGGGATGGTGTCGAGGAAGAATTCCCAGTTCTTTGTTTCAGATTCGCGCAGGTCTGGTTGGGGCGCCATGTTGAGCGCTTTGCGCCCTGTTTGGCTTTTGTCTTTGGCTGGGCAAACTTCCACACACAGGGTGCAGCCTGTGCAGTCTTCTGGGGCTACCTGAATGGTGTAGGAAAAACCTTGTGAAAATTCTTTGAATTTTGACGGCATGTGCTTGAATGTTTCGGGCGCGTCTGCCAGTAATTTTTCGTCGTATACTTTGTGGCGAATGACGGCGTGCGGGCAGACCATTACGCATTTGCCGCATTGGATGCACAGGTCTGGCTCCCAAACGGGAATTTCAAGCGCAATATTGCGTTTTTCCCATTGGGTTGTAGCCAGCGGGTATGAGCCGTCAATTGGCATGGCAGATACGGGTAGGTTATCGCCGTCAAAGGTGATCATCGGTCCTAGTACATTTTTGACGAAATCGGGCGCGTTGCCGGGTACCGCAGATCGCCGCACCATCTTGGATGTTGTCGTTGTTGGAACTTCCACCTCGTGCAGGTTCACGATGGTTGCATCCACCGCTTCGTAGTTTTTCTTTACCACGGCTTCGCCGCGTTTGCCGTAAGTCTTTTGAATGGCATGTTTAATTTCTTCAATGGCTTGCTCGCGTGGCAGAACGCCAGAGATGGCAAAGAACGCCGTCTGCATGATGGTATTAACGCGTTGTCCCATGCCTGTTTTTTCGGCGACTGCATAGCCGTTGATGACGTAGAACTTGAGTTTCTTTTCGATGATCGCAGACTGAACTTCGCTGGGCAGGTTATCCCAGACTTCGTCCTTTCCAAACAGGCTGTTGAGCAGGAAGACCGCGCCTTCTTTGGCATATTTCAAAATATCGTAGCGTTCAAGGAAACTGAATTGGTGGCAGGCAACAAAGTTTGCCTGGTTGGATTCGATCAGGTAGGGCGATTGAATGCGTTTTGGTCCAAAGCGCAGGTGCGAGATGGTCATCTGCCCCGATTTCTTTGAATCGTATACAAAGTAGCCCTGTGCAAAGTTATCAGTTTCTTCACCAATGATCTTGATTGAGTTTTTATTTGCGCCTACGGTTCCGTCTGAGCCAAGCCCAAAAAATACGCAGCGGACGGTTTCTGAGGGTTCGATGGAGAAGGAGGTCTCCACCTCTAAACTGGTGTGAGAGACATCGTCATTGATGCCGATGGTGAAGTGATTTTTGGGCTGAGCTTTCTTTAATTCATCCAACGCAGATTTGAACATGGCGGGAGTGAATTCTTTGGACGAAAGCCCGTAACGTCCGCCGATCACTTTAATATCTGACCGTTGACCTTCGGATAGCGCGTTGACTATATCCAAATAAAGCGGTTCGCCCATGGCGCCTGGTTCTTTGGTGCGGTCGAGGACGGCAATATTTTTGACCGAGGCAGGCAATGCCTTCATAAAATAATCCAATGAGAATGGGCGGTAGAGGCGTACTTTCAATACACCAACTTTTTCGCCTTGTTCCACGAGGTAATTTACTGTGGCTTCGGCGGTATCTCCGCCTGACCCCATAATGATGACCACGCGTTCTGCTTCGGAGTGACCTACATAGTCAAACAGGTTGTAGTGTCTGCCGGTGACTTTGGCAAATTCATCCATCATGTCTTGCACAATTGCGGGGGTGGCATCGTAAAATGGGTTTACCGTTTCGCGCGCCTGGAAGTAGACATCGGGGTTTTGAGCGGTGCCGCGCAAGACAGGTTTGTTTGGAGTTAGACCACGGGCGCGGTGTTCGCGTACCAAGTCATCATCAATCAGGGTGCGCAGTTCATCATCTGTAATTTGGAAGATTTTGGAAACTTCGTGCGAGGTTCTAAATCCATCAAAGAAGTGCATAAAGGGTACGCGTGATTTTAGGGTGGAGGTTTGCGCGATGGCGGCGAAATCATGCGCTTCTTGCACAGATGCCGAGGAAAGCAAAGCCCAACCTGTTTGGCGCACTGCCATCACATCCTGATGATCGCCAAAGATGGAGAGACCCTGCGCAGCGAGCGAGCGCGCAGCAACATGGAAGACGGTGCTGGTGAGTTCACCCGCAATCTTGTACATGTTGGGGATCATCAATAGTAAGCCTTGCGATGCAGTAAAGGTTGTGGTTAATGCGCCTGTTTGTAATGCGCCATGTACTGCGCCTGCTGCGCCGCCTTCCGATTGCATTTCAATCACAGAAGGCACTGTGCCCCAAATATTTTTTTTGCCTTTGGCTGACCACTCGTCTGAAAATTCGCCCATGTTTGAGGAGGGGGTAATTGGGTAAATTGCGATCACCTCACTCAAGCGATGTGCAACAGAGGCTGTGGCTTCATTGCCGTCAATGGTAACTACTGGTTTTTTCATTTTTTGTTGCTCCTTTTAAAGCAGGGTTCTAGCCTGGGAATTTTTTCAACTTACAAGTTTATCGCTCCCCACCTGCATTGGTTAGTTATAAATGACCCGAATTTGCCTGAAAGTTGTCACATATTGGATAAGAATTGTAGAAATAAGCCAGGCGGTTTGGTGTTGATTATTGTAAATGTGATTTTGCCAGCAACAGCGCTGCCAGTGATTTGGCATCGGGCATATTGCCGCTTTCTGCCATTTGAATTGCTTTGGCGAAAGAAATGGTTTCTACGCTGAGGAACTCATCGGCGTCCGCTTTGAGCGGGTCGTGCCTTAAATTCTGTGCGAGGTAGACGTGCATAAATTCTGTTGAATAGCCTGGTGCAAGATAGAATTCGCCAATTTTTTCAATTTTGTCTGCGGCGAAGCCTGTTTCTTCCCGTATTTCGCGCGCAGCGCAGGCGGCGGGGTCTTCGCCTTCTTCTAATGTGCCTGCGGGTAATTCAAGCAAGTCCATTTTGGCGGCATGGCGGTATTGTTTAACAAAAAGCAGGTTTCCGTCTTTGTCTACTGGCACAATGATGACTGAGCCGCCATGTTCGATGATGTCAAATTTTGTTTCGCGTCCATCGGGGGTTTTTAGCGTGTCGCGGCGGATTAAGAAGGCGCGACCTTTTAGTAAAATTTCCGAGTAGAGTAATTCAAATGGCATAATATTTTCCTTGTATTGTCCTGTATTCAAAAATCTTCTGATTTTTGAACTTCAAACGTCAGAAGACGTTTGAAACCGCCACTTAACCTAACAAAAAAAGCCCAAGCATTTGCTTGGGCTTTTTTTTGTTAGCCACTTAGGGAATTTGTAATTGCTGCCCGGCAGTTAATTTTGCCGAGATTGAAATACTGTTAGCTGAGGCAATTGCGGCTGGATCAACATCACCAAATTTACAAGCCACGCTGTAGATGGTTTCGCTACTAGAGAGGACGCTGTAACTGGTTGGATGCGTAGCCAGTGTGCGGCTGCCAGGGAAAGCGCCGCTTTGTGGGATGGTGAGGGCTAGCCCTGGGTAATATAAATCGGGGCTGGTGAGTCCACTGGCGCTTAGCAATGCATCGGGGTCTACGTTGAAGCGGCGGGCGATGCAGTAGGGAAATTCACCCTCTTGCAAGGTGTAGGTGGCGGGGCGTACGCCGTCTGGAACTGGGGTGATGACGGGTCCGCTGGGGGTGGTAGGCACCGTGTTGGTCGGTGTGCCAACGACGGGCAGCGCTGTTGTGATTGCGATTGCTGTTTCTGCTTGCGGTGTGGTGGCTGTTCCTTCTGCAATCAGTTGCGGGGTGGCGGGGGTGCCGCCATTTGCCACAGTTGTTTGTGCCACAGAGGTTTGCTTTGCAAATTCTTCAATCATTGCCATTGGGTTTTCAACCGACGGGAACGGTGAAACAAACAGTTCAGGGGGAATTAAAGTCGGCGTTGCGGCAGGCGCAGAGGATAATGACTGCGTGCAGGCAGAGATCATTACCATTGATATTACGAAAATTAAGATGATTGGCAAACCGCGTTTTTTGTTGCTCATAGATTCTCCTCTTTCATTTCTTTCATTTAATATTCAAAATGCGATGCTAGCACATGAACTTTGAAGCGTCAAGCGGTTCTGAGAAATTTTTGTAACAGGGGAATTTATACGGAACACGGTTATTTTCCGCGCTTTTTTTGGCGGTTAAGACCGCTAGATGTGCAAAGATTTTTTCGGCTTGACGTTTCTGGCGTAATTTTGTTTTTTCTTAAAATTGCAGTTTGTGGTCGTGAGTGGTTTCGTTTATGGCGCTGCGAAATTCGGCGGCAAATTGTTTTGCGGCTTCGATGGGTTTTTCACTTGCGCCAATTGTCTTGACACATGCCGAGCCGACAATAACGCCATCAGCCAACGCGCCGACTTGCGCTGCTTGCTCAGGCGTGCCGATTCCAAATCCCACGCACACCGGCACGGATGTATGTTCCCGCACGCGATTAATCAAATCACCGAGTCCATCTGAAATGGCTGTGCGCGCACCCGTCACTCCTGTAACTGAAACCAAATAAATAAATCCCTTCGCGTTACGCGCAATGGATTCCATGCGTTCGTTCGGCGAGGTCGGCGCGAGCATTTGAATCAACGGCAAAGGTTCGCGATCCCCTGCGGATGCAATCAGGGCTGCTTCAAATTCTTCCGATTCTTCAGGCGGCAAATCGGGGACGATGAATCCATCCGCGCCCGCGTCCATTGCATCGGAAATGAACTTCTCCAATCCATACGCCAGCATGGGGTTGAAATATCCCATCAATATCAATGGGATGGTCACGCCGCGTTTGCGTAATTCTGCAACAGCCGCAAGCGACTTTTTGACCGTGATTCCTTTTTCCAGCGCAACTTGCGTGGCTTGCTGAATCACGGGACCATCCGCCAGCGGGTCGGAAAAAGACAGTCCCACTTCAATTAAGTCAGCCCCGTTTTCCCTGGCGCCGCCCGCTAGGGCAGGTGTTGCCAATGCTTCAATCACATCAATGGATGTCTCCAAATCTGGATAGCCCAGCGGGAAGTAGGGCATAAAAATGGGCTTATTTTTGAACGCTTCATCAATTCTGTTTTTCATTCTTCATTCCTCACGATTCACTTGACTTCTGCATTTCTTTTATCACCGTATTCAAATCCTTGTCGCCGCGCCCCGAAAGATTGACCAGAATTACCTGATCCTTCCGCATGGTCGGCGCTTTCTTGATGACTTCCGCCACCGCATGAGACGACTCCAGCGCGGGGATGATGCCTTCGGTGTGGCATAAAGTTTGGAATGCGTCCAACGCTTCCGTATCCGTTGCGGAGGTGTAAAACGCGCGTTCGTTGTCTCTCATCATCGCGTGTTCGGGACCGACAGCGGCGTAATCCAACCCAGCAGAAACGGAATGCGTCTCGGCAATTTGTCCATCTTCATCTTGCAAGACATAAGTTCTTGTGCCATGAATCACGCCCACGCGGGCTTTTTCTGGGTCGCCAAAACGCGCCGCGTGTTTGCCCGAAGCGATTCCGCTGCCGCCCGCTTCGACGCCAATTAGTTCAACGCCTTCATCTTTGACAAATCCGCTGAAAACGCCGATGGCATTTGACCCACCGCCCACGCACGCGATCACCGTGTCGGGCAGGCGTCCCACATCGCGCAGCATTTGTTCGCGCGCTTCGATGCCGATTACCGATTGAAACTCACGCACGATGGTCGGGTATGGGTGCGGACCCAAAGCCGAGCCGAGCAAATAATGCGTGCTGCCCACATTCGTCACCCAATCGCGGATGGCTTCGTTGATGGCGTCTTTCAACGTCTGCGTGCCTGAAGTCACGGGGCGTACTTCTGCGCCGAGCAACTTCATGCGGAAGACGTTCGGTTCCTGCCGCGCAATATCCACAGTTCCCATATACACCACACATTCGAGTCCGAGCAGGGCGGCAACGGTTGCGGAAGCAACTCCATGCTGACCCGCGCCTGTTTCTGCGACAATTCGTTTTTTGCCCATGCGCTTGACGAGCAACGCCTGCCCCAGCGCGTTGTTAATTTTGTGCGCGCCGGTGTGCGCCAGGTCTTCGCGCTTCAAATAAATTTGTGCGCCGCCCAATTGGTCGGATAATCTTTTTGCATGGGTTAATGGCGTGGGTCTGCCCACGAACGACGCCAGCAAGCCTTCGTACTCGCGCCGAAAGGCTGGGTCTTTTTGCGCGTCCACGAAAGCCTGCTCCAACTCAATCAACGCGGGCATGAGCGTTTCAGGCACGAACTGTCCACCGTACGGACCAAATTTTGGGGGTAACAATGTTGTCATAAATTTTCTCCTGGAGTCTAACGACTCCTGTCGTTGGACTTTTACGCCAAAGTCAGGAGACTTTGGACTCCGCTTTTACTGCTTTCACAAATGCGGACATCTTCGCCGCGTCTTTCTCGCCTGGGGCTGATTCGACACCCGAGGCAGTATCCACGCCCCAGGGTTTGACTCTGCCAACCGCCTCCGCGACATTTTCGGGAGTCAGCCCGCCCGCCAGCAACAGCGGATATTTTTTTGCAAGTTCGGCGGCGACAGACCAATCGGCGGTGACACCGCTCCCGCCGTAGACGCCTTTGACGGCGGCGTCTATTAATAAAGCAGGGCTATCAACGGATTGCTTCGCAAACGGATAAACGGATGTTTCAGCGGATTCGGATGTTAAACGAATGGCTTTGAAGGCTTTGCCGTTGAAGGACTCTAGCATTTGGGGCGTTTCATCACCGTGAAGTTGAGCGAGGTCAAGTTGGCAGGTTTCTAAAATGGCTTTTACTTCTTCAACGGATGAATTTACAAATACGCCTACAAGTTTTATTTGCGGATGTTCCTTTTTCAAAACGGATGTTATTTCTGCGCAAGTTTCTTTCTCAATAAACCGCACACTCTTGGGGTAAAAATTGAATCCCAGATAATCCGCGCCTGCTTCAATGGCGGCGAGGGCGTCAGATAATGTCTTAATGCCACAGATTTTGATTTTAGTCATAGTTGAGTGATAAATAAAATGCAGAATGCAGAATGCAGAATATTCCGAATTCACACCTGCACTTGCGTGCGGTGCAAGTGTCATTCTGCATTCTGCATTCCAGATAACTCCCGCACTTTCGCAGGAATATCGTCCGATGTCACCAATGCTTCACCGACGAGAATGGCGTCAATATTTATGTTTGATAATCGTTCCACATCGGCGGCGGTGAAAATTCCGCTTTCGGCAACGACAGCGATTTCGGATGGAATTATCGGGCGGAGGCGCTCGGTGGTGGCGAGGGAGACTTCAAAGGTGGCGAGGTTGCGGTTGTTAATGCCGATGAGTTGGATGTTGGGAATCTTCAAGGCGCGCTCGGTTTCCGCTTCGTTGTGGACTTCGACCAGGGCGGTCAATCCCAAACTGAGGGCGCAGGCGTGCAGGTCGGCGAAGTGTTTGTCATCCAGCAACGCGGCGGCGATGAGGAGAATGGCGTCGGCTCCGTTGGCGCGGGCTTCGTAGATTTGGGTTTCGGCGATGGTGAAATCTTTGCGAAGAAGAGGGACGGGGCAATGGTGCGTGTTGCGTAGAGCGTGTAGCGTGGCGAGTTTGCCCATGAAAAATTTTTCGTCAGTCAAGACCGAAATCGCGGCGGCGCCGTTTTGGGTGTAGATGTCGGCGACTTGGAAGAGGTCGAGGTGCGGGGCGAGAATCCCTTTGGAGGGGCTGGCACGCTTGAGTTCAGCAATCAGGCTTGGGCGGGGGGCGAAGCGGCGGCGCTTGATGGCGGCAAGAAAATCTCTGGGCGTTGGACTCTGCTCGGCGGCGCGGCGCAATCCCAAAGCGTCGAGCGCGGCAATTTCCACTTTCTTTTGAGCGATGATTTGTTCGAGTATGTTCATGGGTAACGGATTGCCTTTGGCAAAGCGGATGAGCGGATTAGGAAACGGATTTTGAGTATTCAACGAGGGCGTTGAGTTTTGCAAGGGCTGCGCCGCTGTCGAGCGAGGCGGTGGCTTCGACAAGCGCGGATTTGAAATCGCCTGTTTCGGCGGCGAGGGCGGCGGCGGCGTTGAGCAAAACCGAGTCACGGCGCGCGCCTTTCATTTTTCCGCTCAGAATATCTCTCATCATCGCTGCGGATTCATCGGGCGTGCCGCCGCGCAAGTCTTCGATGGTGGCGAGAGACATGCCGAGTTCGGCTGGGTCAAGGTCATAGGTTTTGACCGCGCCATCTTTGAGGTGGCTGATACGATTGACGCCGCAAGTGTTGAGTTCGTCGGTGCCGCCTGCGCCGTAGATGATGAGCGCAGCGCGGGAGCCGAGTTCTTTGAGGACGTTGGCGAGCGGCTCGGTCAGCGCGGCAGCATAAACGCCCGTGAGTTGAATATTCGCGCCTGCGGGGTTGGTCAGCGGACCGAGGACATTGAAGATGGTGCGCTGTCCAATCTCTTTGCGCGGACCAACGGCGTGCTTCATGGCGGGGTGAAACTTGGCGGCAAACATAAATCCAATGCCGATGTTGTCTATGGCGTGGGCGATTTGATCAGGTCTGAGGTCAAGGCTGACACCGAGGGCGGAGAGGACATCGGCAGAACCGCAATGCGATGACGCGGCGCGGTTGCCGTGCTTGGCAACTTTGCGTCCCGTGCCAGCGAGGACAAATGCAGCGGCGGTGGAAATATTGAAGGTGTGAGCGCCGTCTCCGCCTGTGCCAACGATGTCGTAAATGCGTTCATCGGGGTTGGCAAGTTTCACCTTGACCGCGTTGGCGCGCATGGCGCGGACGGAGCCTGTGATCTCAGGGATGGTCTCGCCTTTCATGCGGAGCGAGACCAGGTACGCGCTGACCTGCGCGGGCGTGGCTTGTCCGGTCATAATGACGTTCATCGCTTCTTCGGCTTCTTCAACGGTCAGGTCGGTGCGGTTGATGGTCTTGGCGATGAACGGTTTGAGAAGTTCAGTGTTGCTTGTCGCGTGTTCCGCAACAGGCATTTTGATTTCAAGAAAATTTTTCAACATCTCTTTGCCATGCTCGGTCAGAATGGACTCAGGGTGGAACTGCACGCCGTAGGTCGGGTGCTGACGATGTTTGAGCGCCATAATCTCGCCTTCGGATGTTTGCGCGACAATCTCCAGTTCGGCAGGGATTGGTTCGTAAACAACGAGTGAATGATAGCGCATGGCTTCAAAGGGCGAAGGAATATCTTTGAAGACACCTTGTCCGTTGTGCGTGACGGGCGAAGTTTTGCCGTGCATTAACTGCGGAGCGCGATCCACTTTGCCGCCGTAGACCGCGCCGAGGCATTGATGTCCGAGGCAGACACCCAGCACGGGAATTTTGCCTGTGAAGTGTTTGATGGCTTCGGCAGAAATTCCACCGTCTTTGAGCGGCTCTCCGGGTCCGGGGGAAATTACAACCTGGTCAGGCTTGAGGGCAATTAACTCGTTCAAGGAGATTTTGTCGTTGCGAAAGACGCGAATATCCGCGCCAAGTTCGCCGAGGTATTGAACGAGGTTGTAGGTGAAGGAATCATAATTATCTATTAATACAAGCATGAGGTTCTCCAGCAAATGCAGAATGATGAATGCAGAATGCAGAATAAAAAAACCAAAATTCTTCATTCCGCATTCTGACTTCTGCATTTATCACTCTTCATTTCCGAAAATATCCACTTCATCCGTAAACAGATCCAACGAATACGATAAGCCGGTCACATTGCGGACGAGGCTCATGGTCTCTTTGGCTTCAGTTTGCATACGGCGGATTCCGTTGGCGAGGACATCACGCGGGATGGTGGGATGGGCAAGGTAATACGCGCGCTTTTCGCGGATGGGTTCGAGGAAGGCGTTGATGGCTTTGGTAAGTTTTTGCTTGACTTCCACATCGCCGACCTGTCCCTTGCGATAACGCTCTTTGAGGTCGTCCACTTCGGCGTAAGAGGGATTGAATGCGTCGTGATAAATAAAAACGGGATTCCCTTCCACGGTGCCTGGGTCTGTGGCGCGTAATCGTTTCGGATCGGTGTACATGCCTTTGACTTTTTCTTCGACGGTCTTCGCATCATCGGATAAGTAGATGGCGTTGCCGAGCGACTTGGACATTTTGTTCTGTCCGTCCGTGCCGACCAGCAATGGGACTTCGCCGATAATTGGTTCTGGTTCTGGGAAAATTTCTGCCCCGTAGAGATTGTTGAACTTCCGCGCCATTTCGCGGGCGAGTTCAACGTGTGATTGGTTGTCACGCCCAACGGGGACAACTTGCGCGCGCGGCAATAAAATATCCACTGCTTGCAGGACGGGATAGCCAAGCAGACCAAACGGCATGGAGTCAATGTTGGCGTCACGCGCCATGTCTTTGAGGGTGGGCATCCGTTCAAGGCGCGGAACGGTGACCAGCATTTCAAAGAGCAGATTCATTTCGTACGTTTCTGGAATTGCAGACTGCACAAAGATCGTGCTGACATTCGGATCAATGCCTACGGCGAGATAATCCAGAACAATTTCGCGGATGTAGGTTGGGATTTCTTTGATGTACTGCGGCTCAGGCTTGGTGGTCATCGTGTGCAGATCAGCGATAATAAAAAATGAATCATACTGATGTTGCAGGCGCACGCGATTACGCAGCGAGCCGACATAATGTCCGAGGTGCAAGCGTCCTGTAGGGCGGTCACCAGTGAGAAGGCGGGGTTTGTTTGTCATAAGTAGTTTCCTTTCTAATTAGTGGGAAGTGGATAGTGTGTGGTGGGTAGTAAAACTGACCACTACCCACTGTCCACTGTTAACTGTTTGATTCTGCTGCATCAATCGCTCTCAACATCGCGCTCGCCTTGTTCACCGTCTCTTGAAACTCGGTGGATGGGTCTGAGTCTGCGACAATGCCAGCGCCTGCTTGCACGCTGACGGTGTTGCCGCGCCCGATCATGGTGCGGATGGCGAGGCAGGTGTCCATTGCGCCGTCGAAGCCAAAGTAGCCGATCATGCCTGCGTAGGCGTTGCGTGCATCCGCTTCGAGTTCAGCGATGATTTCCATGGCGCGGACTTTCGGCGCGCCGCTGACTGTGCCTGCGGGGAAGGCGGCGCGGACTAAATCAAAGGCGGTCAGTTCGGGGCGCAGCGTCCCTTCCACATGCGAGACGATGTGCATGACGTGTGAATATTTTTCAACGCTGAAAAAGTCAGAAACTTTGATCGTGCCATATTCGCAGACGCGCCCCAGGTCGTTGCGTCCCAAATCCACCAGCATCACATGCTCCGCGCGTTCCTTTGGATCGGCAAGCAGGTCTTTGGCGTGTGAAGCATCGGCGGCTTCATTTGTCCCTCGCGGGCGCGTCCCAGCAATCGGGCGGAGCGAAGCGGTTCTTCCTTCCAAACGCACGAACATCTCAGGCGACGATCCAACGATGTAAAGCGGTTCATCGTCCACGAGTCCGAAATCAAAAAAGAACATGTACGGCGAAGGGTTGAGGCGGCGCACGGCGCGATAAACATCGAAAGGCTCGACATTGGTTTCGCGGCTGAAACGCTGCGAAAGCACCACTTGAAAAATATCGCCCGCCGCGATGTGCTCTTTGGCGGCAAGCACCATCCCCTCAAATTTTTCGCGCGTGAGATTCGATTTAATCTCAGACGGCTTGACTTCAATTTTTTGCGCGGCGGGCAAAGGCTGTTGAATGCGCTCGGCAATGGCATCCAGTTTTTGATTGGCGGCTTCGGCGTTTCCATCCAAAACATTTGCGATGAGGAAGATGGTGCGGCGGGCGTGATCAAATGCGACAATGGTATCTGCAAGAAGATAGATGCCGTCGGGGAGGCTTCGCTCAGCGCGGCTCATGCTGGATCTGAGAGTTGGTTCAAAAAATTGGACAGATTCGTAGCCGAGGTAGCCCACCAACCCACCTGAGAAGCGCGGCGCGTTCGGCAAGTGAACAGCGGGAAAGCGGCTCATTTCATTTTGCAGGAACAGGGTAGGGTCGCCATCGTGTTGCATGGTGCGTGTTCCGTTTGCATCTTTGATTTCGATTTCGCCATCGCGCAAAATATATTCCGCTCTGGGCTGCACGCCGATAAACGAATAGCGCGCAATGCGTTCGCCGCCTTCGACGGATTCCAGTAAAAAAGACGCGCCGTCGCCGCGCAGTTTGAGATACAAACTGACGGGGGTTTCAAGGTCTGCCGATACCTCGCGGATGATGGTTTGGACTTGTGTGGCTTCTAGTAACATAATTTCTCCTTCGGAAATGCAGAATGTAGAATGCAGAATGATGAATATTTTTATTCTGCATTAAAACGAGACTCCCCTCTGTCCGTTGGGACGAGAGGGGAGTCTCGTGGTGCCACCCAAGTTAAACGCGTTGCTTAAACAAAATTCCCTGTGTGAGTACAGGGAAGATAAGCCAGCGTCACTTTTCAGGTACGTCACTTTATCAGTGGTTATACCCTTGCCCTATAACGGGAGCGTCCCGAATTGGAATACTTGTGCTTCGACTTCACTCAGCACGTTCATCCTTTCACTCGGAGGTCCATTCGACTTCTGCGCTTTTGCCTTGCTTTCACCATGATTCTGCTCGGCTCTCTGAAAATCGCTTTGAAGTGTACTCGTCCTCGTCAGCGTTTTATGGTTGTTATTGGGCGGTATTCTATGACGGAGGGTGGGATGTGTCAAGGATAAAAATATAGCGACCTGGAGTTTACTCCGCCGCGCTTTGCGCCTTTACCCCTGACACAAAATAATAACCTTCGTTCAACTCCTCCACCATTTGCGGGAGCAGCAGCAAGATGTTATCTTCATAAACTGATTTCTGCCAAAATGTCTTTAACACCGCGCGGGCTTCCTCATTGACGTGGACTTTGTCATCCCCATCAATCAAGAGCATGGCAACCTGATTATTACTCTCGGTAATTGCGAAGAAAAAATCGTCCTGATCTTCCTGCTTGGATTTCAGGAATTCATCCGTTTGATCCCGCAATTCTTCCTCAAAAAGTGCTTTTGACATTGCTCCGTCATCCAGCAATGTTCGAACAAGGTGTTTTTCTGTGGTTATTTTGCTCATGCTAACTCCATTTTTCAGACCGTCGGGTCACTAAACGGCGCTATATACAGCCATTGCTTCCCAGACATGTTTTGGTTTTTTGTAGCGGTCAATAATATTCTCTTCAAGGAAGAAGATGTCCCAGCCCTGTAGGAAGAGCCGCACATCCTCTTTGTTGAAGAAGCGTTTTGTGCCAGTTCCTACGTGATAAAAATTTGGCTCAATCTCAAAAGTGGATGCCGAACCATAATGCAGGTCATTAAGTGAGTTGAGGCGCATTAGCAAAACCCCGCCACTTTTGATGCAGCGCCTGACCTCGGATGAGATTTGTAGAGTGGCTGCCCATGAAAAATAATGCAGGCTGAGGCTGGCAACGATGACAGCCGCGCTCTGCGCTGCAAAAGGAAAAGGCTTGCTGAGATCCATTTGTAGCAACGCCGCTTTGGGGGCTTTTATGGCGCATTCTGCCAGATTTTTTTGTGAAATATCCATTGCGGTTAATTGGCAGTTTGCCGCAAGCAGATCCACCGTGTCGCGCCCGCTGCCGCAGCCCAATTCTAATATCCCCCCTTCTGCCGATTTTTTCTTAATCAAATTTTGCCACTTCTCCAGCCAGGGGTCATTTTTCATGGGGGCAGTATACAATAAAAAACAGGTGTATTGGCTGTGTTTATTTTTTAAGAACGCGCTTATCCGCCGTTTAGCGGTGTGGCGCTGGGAGTCACAGTGGTTGTTGGTGTATCGGTGACGGGCTGGGTGTTGGTTGGCGTGGGTGAGATCGTTGCAGTGGGTGTTGCTACGCCGCTAATTAAATAAACACGGCTGACTACTTCACCCGTGTTGCCCATCAACCCCAGGTCGCGCCCATTATAGGTGATTCGCATCGCCGCCGCATTGCCTGTTAGTACCAGCACTTGATCATTGGCTTCAAAGACCTTTGTGGTACCTGGCGCAAGCCGCCCCTCAAAAACCACTTCGCCGTCCACCGAAATTCGGGTAAAAACGCGCTCAAGGGCGAAAACATCCACCACCACATTGGCGTTGGGTTCAATGGGTGCATTATCGTTTGCGGCTGGGGTTGCTGTTAAATTTTCATCAACAGCAATATAGGTTGCGCTTAAGGAAGCAGTGGGCAGGGGCGTACTGCCAAGCACGTCCACAATAGAGGGGGCAGTGGCTTCGGCATTTTGCGCACCCTGCGAACTGACCACGCGCCCAACGCCCCAAATCGCCAGCGCAAATAAAATGGCAATCATCATCACGCCAAAGATCAAATCTCCCGCCATAAAACTTCTTAAAAGTGGAATGGAGGTAATGACCTCGGTTTGAATTTTTTCGCGCGGGGTCTCGGCGTATTTTTCATAGCGCCGCGCTTGCAGCCCGTCTGCAAAGCGCAGCAAAATGGTGTCTGTGTCCAGGTCGAGAAATGCCGCATAATTTGCCAGCATTCCGCGCGTTTGCACTGGCGAAGGTAGTTTATCAAATGCCCCTTCTTCCAACGCCTTTACAAATGCGGCGCGCAATTTTGTGTGGCGTTCTACTTCATCAAATGTCAGGCTAATCAACTCGCGGCGTTCACGCAGCTGCGCCCCAATTTCAACAAATATTATATCTGCCGGTTGAGCAGGCACAAAGTGCGGAATTTCAGGCTCGACCATCGGCGGAAGTTTGGGCGCGGGCTGTGATTCTTTTTTGAGAAAAAATGAGCGGAGGAAAAAATTTAATTGTGAAAGGAAATTGGGCGGCGCCTCAGCCTCCATCTGTTGCGGGGGGGCTTCCTCCACGTCAGACGGTTTAATCTCTGCCATTGGTTCTGCCGCATCTGAATCTATTTGCGCCAGGGGGGCAGGCTTTGAGCGCAGACCCAGCCAGGAAGTTAGCGCAAAACGCGCCTTGCCAACCCACGAGAGGTTTTGTGTTGGTTCGTCTTCTTCTGGAGCCAAGGGCGGAATTTCAGTTTCGACCAAATTAACCTGTGGTAACGGTCCGCTGACCTCTGTTGGCGGCGATGCGTTGCGCTGCATTTCTGCAATCATTTCGTCAATATTCAGTTCAAGGTATTCGGCATAATTTCGTAAAAATCCGCGCCCCTGTGCGGCAGACGGCATAACCGAGTAGTCGTCTGCTTCCAACGCTTGTAAAAAAACCGTGCGAATACGCGTTGCCGCAGACGCTTTTTCAAGCGTCAAAAAACGAGCCTCGCGTTCTTTTTTTAATTGTTGTCCAATGGATTCAAACATAAATGGATTGTATTACAAACATCACCGACTTGCGCCGGTGATGTTGATTTGGTGATTTTTATTCGGCTGTAGGGGTTGCTTCTTCGACTGCGGCTTCTTCTTTTTCTTTGCGCCCGCTGTCTTTCTTTGATTTCTCAGGTTCGGCGTGTTCTACGGTTTCACCTTCGCGGTGAACGATGATCTTGATTTCAGGAACCAAGTCCATCGTCAGGCGGACGTGGGCGCTGAATTCGCCCAGTGTGCGGATGGGCTGCGTGTCTATCTGCTGACGTTTGACTTCAAAGCGTACCTTCTGGCTGAGGGCGGTGGCAATATCCTGGGTTGTGATCGAACCATACAACTTGCCCGTATCGCCTGCTTTGGCAGGGAAGGTGAGGGTGACATCCTTGATGGCATCTGCCAGACCTTTGAGTTCTTCATTTTGTGAAGAGCGGCGTACTTCCGCCTGCGACTTGATTTTTTGTACCTGCTTTAACGCGCCTTCGGTGGCGAGTACCGCAAATCCTTGCGGAATGAGGAAGTTACGACCATAGCCATCGGCTACTTTTTTTATATCTCCGGCACGACCTAATTTGTAGACATCTTTAACAAGCATCACTTTCATAATTTAAGCCCTTTCCTTTTTTGGGGAGTCAGAACGAAGGGTACTACGTTCTGCGGGTTGAGATTTTACCATAGTAATCCC
>DYML01000051.1 GCA_020721605.1 Anaerolinea thermophila | reverse complement strand
GGAGTGCAGGCATTGACTTTGAATTATTAATAAGTTATATTGTAGCAGTACCACAACAAAAATAAAATATATGCAGTAACGCCATTTTCAAACGAGACCGATGGAAACAATCCTAGCCCCCCAGCCCAATTCCCTTTCCCTCATTCGCAGCCAACTGCCCGCATTAAACGATTCTGAAGTGCGCGTTGCCAATTGGGTTTTACAAAACCCAAACGAAATTATTCAACTTTCCATGGCGCAGGTGGCGCAAGAGTGCGGCGTTAGCGACACGACAGTTTTGCGCTTTTGCCGCAACGTGGGCTTTCGTGGATACACGCACATGAAAATGATGCTGGCGCAGGATATGGCGCGCCCCGATCAAATTGTGCATGAAGACGTAGATGTTAACGACGACCCCGCCACTCTGGCTCGTAAGGTATTTATGACCAATATCCAGGTGCTGCGCGATACGCTTGAGGTAATGGATATGGATACTCTGGCGCGTGCCGTAACCATGATCCAAAACGCCCGGCGCATCTTAATTATCGGTGTTGGAACTTCCGGTCCCATTGTGCAGGATGCCCACAACAAGTTTTTTCGTTTGGGGCTGAACTGTCACGGCTATACAGATTCGTACCTGCAATTGATGGAGGCGGCGCTGCTGGAGCCTGGGGATGTGGTCATTGGCATTTCCCAATCTGGTTCTTCGACTGACCCCGTGACAACCTTGGAACAAGCCAAAAAGAACGGCGCGTCTACCATTGTCATCACCGGCAATGCGCAATCACCCATCACCCGCCATGCCGACCTGACCTTTCTCAGCCCGTCTAAAGAGAATCGCAGCGAGGTGATCGCCTCACGCGTGGCGCAAATTTCAATCATTGACGCGCTCTACGTTATTCTCTCGCTCCGCAACCTGGAAACTTCTGTTCGCAATGAACGCAAAATCTGGGACGCGGTGCTTGCCAAATCCATCTAAATCCGTTGTGCGTTGGGCGGAAAATCACAGTCCAACAGAGAGGTGTTGATTCAATGAAAATTCAAGGAAAGCATTATCGTACGGTCTGGCTTAAGCCTGAAGACCCGTCTGTCGTACAGATTATTGACCAGCGTTACCTGCCTTTTGAACTGGTCATTGAAGATCTGCGTACCCCGCAAGAAGCCGCCACAGCCATTAAAGAAATGCACGCGCGCGGCGCAGGGTTAATCGGCGCGATGGCGGGCTACGGCATGTACCTGGCGGCGCTTCAAACCCTGGGGGCAAAGTTCACCCCCGCCAACGAAGCCTTCTTCGAGGAAATTGAAAAACAAGGCGCCATGCTCAAAGCCACCCGCCCAACCGCAGTGAACTTGGAGTGGGGCGTGAACCGCGCACTGGAAGCCATGCGCGCCAACCCGCAAAACCCGCTGCAAGCCGCGCGGGAGACTGCCCAAATCATTGCTGATGAAGACGCTGACTATTGCCGCCGCATTGGCGAGCATGGCGTGGAAATTATTGCCGAAATTAGCAAGCGCAAGAACGGCGCGCCGGTCAATATCCTCACCCATTGCAACGCGGGCTGGCTGGCATTTGTAGACTACGGCACCGCCACCGCCCCCATGTACGCCGCCTTCGAGCGCGGAATCCCCATTCATGTTTGGGTGGATGAAACCCGCCCGCGCAACCAGGGCGCGCGCCTAACCGCCTACGAACTCGGTCAGCACGGCGTGCCGCACACGGTCATCGCCGATAATGTCGGCGGACATTTGATGCAGCACGGCATGGTGGATATGGTCATCACCGGTGCAGACCGCGTGACTCACACAGGAGATGCCGCCAACAAAATTGGCACCTACCTCAAGGCGCTGGCGGCAAAAGATAACGGCGTGCCTTTCTATATTGCCCTGCCCTCTTCCACCTTTGACTGGGTAATGACCGACGGCGTGCGCCAAATTCCCGTTGAACAACGCGGCGGCGAAGAAGTAACCTGGATTGACGGCTGGACGGAAGACGGCGTAAAAAGCGTGCGTCTGACCCCCGCCGAAAGCCCCGCCGCCAACTTCGGCTTTGACGTAACCCCCGCGCGGCTCATTACCGGGCTGATCACCGAGCGCGGCATTTGCCCCGCCTCTGCCGAAGAAGTTTACAAACTGTACCCTGAAAAACGATAACCAACCCAAAAAAATTCGGGAGAAAACAAAATGGACATAGAAGGTTACATCGAATATCAAAAGCGCGAATTTTGCAACGCGCTGCCCTGCAAAGTACAGGTTCTTCTCAACCAGCAAGAAACAGGTTCAGAAACCTACGAGCAGATTCGCTCCATTTGCAAAACAAATTGCATTCACACCACGCATGAGTTTCACGCCTGGTTGATTGAAAAAGACTATCTGGTAATTCGCCCGCAAAAATAAAATCACTTTCAAGGAGAAAAATATTATGGAATGGGGTATGGCTAATCGTCTTTCCCGCACGATCAAACCCGATGGACGCTGCTTTTATCTGGCGGTGGATCACGGCTACTTTCAAGGTCCCACACACTGTTTGGAAAACCCCGGTCGCACCGCCGAACCGCTCTTAAAATATGTAGACGCAGTCTTCATGCCGCGCGGCTCGGTACGCTTCTCGCTTAACCCGCAAATGGAAACACCGCTCATCTTGCGCGTCTCTGGCGGCAACAGCATGATCGGAGACGACCTCTCCAACGAAGAAGTCTCTGTCTCCACCCGCGAGATCATCCGCTTAAATGCGGCGGCAGTTGGCATTTCGGTTTATGTGGGCAGCAAGTACGAACACCAAACCATCATGGCGCTTTCCAAACTGGTGGACGAATGCTCCGATTACGGCATTCCGGTTATGGCAGTGACCGCAGTGGGGCGCGAAGAAGAAAAGAAATCGGCGCGTTATTTAGCATTGGCTTCGCGCGTCTGCGCCGAACAAGGCGCGGCAGTGGTCAAAACCTATTACTGCGAAGACTTTGAAAAAGTGGTCGAGGGCTGTCCTGTTCCGGTGGTCATTGCCGGCGGACCACGCACCGAGAACGACCTGGAAGTGATCGAATTTGTGTACGATGGAATGCAGCGCGGCGCCATTGGCGTCAATTTGGGGCGCAACATCTGGCAGAACGAATCACCCGAAGGCATGGCGCGCGCCCTGCAAATGGTAATTCACGAAAAAGCGACCCCCCAAGAAGCCTTTGAAGTCTTTGAAGAAATGAGACGCACAAAGAAGGCTTTATAAATCTTCGCGTCACAAAAGCCCGCAAGTAAAACTTGCGGGCTTTTGCCCTGCTCCACAATAAAAACTGGAGAACAGCAAAGCGAGAAAAAACATGTCACCTTCATCTGAATCGGAACAAATTGCAATTGCAGAACAACGGCAGGAAATCTCACGCAAGTTGGGACATGCCGTTTTAATTCAACAGGGAGCGCCGACAGAGGGCGGCTCTGCTCCATCCGCAGGCGTATTCGGCGGCGAAATTGCATTGGTCACAGGCGGCGCCTCTGGCATTGGCAAGGCAATTGTCGAATCTCTATTTGAGCGCGGCGCGGCAGTGATTAATATGGACATTAACCCAGCAGTGGAAGGATTAATGGACAGCCCGCGCTATCTTGGCATTCAGATTGACCTCACCGATGAAGCCGCGCTTGATTCTGCGTTTGCGGCGCTGGTTGATAGCTTTGGCGGATTGGATATGCTGGTGCTAAACGCCGGCATCTTCCCGCCTGGCATTCGCATTGAATCACTGAACATGACAGACTGGCGCAAGGTCATGGCGATCAACCTCGACCCAAACCTTTCCATCATGCGGCGGGCGCATCCGCTCCTGAAACGCGCGCCCCGCTACGGGCGGGTGGTGATTAACGCCTCAAAGAACGTGCTGGCACCGGGCGCAGGCGCGGTGGCGTATTCTTCCTCCAAAGCAGCAGTCACCCAACTGGGGCGTGTTGCCGCGCTGGAATGGGCAAAAGACGGCATTCGCGTCAATATGGTTCACCCCGACCAGGTCTTCGACACCGGCATTTGGACAAAAGAAGTGCTGGAGGCGCGCGCCGCACATTACGGCATGAGCGTGGAACAATACAAACGCCGCAACCTGCTGGGCGTGGAAATTAACAGCCGCTATGTCGGCGAGTTTGTCGCCAACATGCTCGGAACCATGTTCGAGTTTGTGACTGGCGCACAAATTCCCATTGACGGCGGCAGTGACCGCGTCATTTAACCATGAGCGATACCTCCTCCACAATTCTCGAAACGCTGGTCGGCATGACTTGCCGTTTAGGCGAGCCAGAACGCGACCTGGTTATTTTGGGCGATGGAAACACCTCCGCCCGCATAGACGCCGAAACTTTTTGGGTTAAAGCCAGCGGCGCGATGATGGAAAAAATTAACGCAGACGGCTTTACCCAGGTTCGCTTTGCGCCCATTTTAGACATTCTACAACGCCCGCCCGCAGACGATGACGACATGAAGCGCCTGCTCTCCGCCGCCCGCGTTGACCCCACAGGTCGCCACCCTTCCATTGAAACCGTCTTTCATGCGCTGGCTTTAAGTGAATGCGGCGCAAATTTTGTGGCGCACACCCACCCCATTGCAGTAAATTCCATTTTGTGCGCCCGCCATGCGCGTGAGGCGCTTTCAGGTCATTTATTTTCTGAAACCGCCTTGTATTTGGGACCCGAACCCATCATCATAGATTACGCCGACCCAGGCTTGCCCATTGCCCGCAGCCTGCTGGGAAAAATCCGCGACTACCAGCAAAAGTGGGGGCAAGCCCCGCGCATCTTTTACCTGCTCAATCACGGCATGGTGGCGCTGGGGCAGTCGGCGCAAGAAGCCGAAAACATCACCGCCATGGCAGTAAAATCTGCCCGCATTTTGCTGGGAACTTACGCAGTCGGCGGACCGAACTTCATCTCCGAAAAGGATGCAACGAGAATCATCAACCGACCCGATGAAGAATTGCGCCGCAAATTGGCAAATGCAATGTAATGATGGATTCAAAAAAGTTACAGGAAAAGAAGAATGACAAATTCCCCGACCACCACCGAGACCTGGCAGACGAAAGCCCAGCGCATTGCAGATGCGGTACGTTTGCGCGTGCTGGATCATGTGTTAAAAAATAACGGCGGCTACATGAGTCAGGCTTGCTCTTCTGCCGAAACCTTCAGCGCGCTTTACACAAAAATTATGAACCTCGGTCCTTCTGTTTCGCCAGCGGTGCCGCCCCCCTTTCCGGGTGCGCCTTCCGCTTCCAACCCGCACTACTTTACTGGCGCGGGCTACAACGGCGCAAAAGCCCCCAACCTCGACCGCTTTATTTTTTCACCCGCGCATTATGCGCTGGTGCTTTATGCGGTGTTGATCGAAACCGGGCGCATGTCTGCCGAAGGCTTGGAGCAATTTAACAAAGACGGCTCAACTGTGGAAATGATCGGCGCGGAACATTCCCCCGGCTGCGAAGTAACCTCCGGCTCGCTGGCGCAAGCCCTAAGCCAGGCAACAGGGATTGCGCTGGCACGCAAACTGCGCGGCGAAAGCGGGCGCGTGTGGGTTTATATGTCTGACGGCGAATTTCAAGAAGGTCAAACCTGGGAAGCCCTGCAATTAATGACTTTCTACAAACTTGACAACATGGGCGTTTATGTAGACATCAACGGTCAGCAATGTGACGGCTGCATGTGTGACGTGCTGGACATTGACCCGCTGCATACCAAACTGGAAGCCTTTGGAATGCGCGCCTTCAGCGTGGATGGTCACGACTTGAACGCCCTCGCTGCCCCCGCCGAACTGCCGCGCGATGGTCGCCCGCTGATCGTGCTGGCAAAGACCGACCCCTGCCGAGGGCTGCCGCGCCTGCAATCGCGCGCGCCCAAACTTCACTACCTGCGCTTTACCTCCCCCGAAGAGCGCGAAGGCTACGCCCAAGATTACGCCGCAATGACCAACGGAGGAAAATAAGATGGAAATTCTGACCAAGGTTTACGCAAAGACCTTCAAAAATTGGGCGGCAGATAAACCCGAAGTGGTCGTCTACTCCGCCGACTTAACCTCCTCGGTCGAAGTGGATTTGTTCCAAAAAGCCTATCCCGACCGATTCTTCTCGATGGGGCTGACCGAACAGCACATGCACAGCATGGCGGGCGGCATGGCGCGCGAAGGCTTCTTCCCCTACATTCACACGTTTGCCGTCTTCATCTACCGCCGCTCGTATGACCAAATTTGCAACTCCATTGCCTACCCCAACATGCCCGTCCGTTTGGTAGGATTTCTACCCGGCATTCTCACCCCCGGCGGAATTACCCACCAGGCAATTGAAGACGTGGCGCTAATGCGCGCCCTGCCCAACATGACCATCATTGAAGTGGGCGATGTGACCGAAATTGAAAGCGTGCTAGATTCGGTGCAGGCGGTGAACGGTCCCGTCTACCTGCGCATGTTACGCGGCGAAGTGCCGCGCCTCTTTGACGCAAGCGAACCGTTCCAATTCAACACCGCCCGCCAACTTAGCACGGGCAAAGACATTACCCTCTTTTCCTCTGGCATCAGCACCGAAGAATCGCTGCGCGCCGCCTCTGTGCTAAAAGAACGCGGCGTGGAAATTAATCACCTGCATATTTCCACCCTCAAACCGTTCAGCGACCCCGCCGTGCTGGAGGCGGCATCCGCTGCGCGCAAGGGAGTCATCACCTTCGAAAACCACACCATTGTCGGCGGGCTGGGCAGCGCAGTCGCCGAAGTCATGGCAGAAAACGGCGTAGGGCGCAAACTGACCCGCCTCGGCATCCCCGACACATTTGCACATGGCGCAAGCCGCCCCTACCTGATGAAACACCTCGGCTTGGACGCGCTCGCCCTCGTCCGCGCGGTGGAAAAACTGATCGGCGAAAACCTCAACATTCACGAAGAAGATTTGCAAGCCGTGCGCCTGCAAGCGGTTCACTCAACCTCCAAAGCAGAGGCGCTGTGAGATTGCCCTCCGTCTCCGTCCCCCTCAGCGGGCAACGCTTTCGCGTGGAATATAGCCTGATCGCCGAAGACGAACCCGCCGCCCGCCAACGCGCCGTAGAAATTGCCTTCGAGCAGACGGTGGAATTCCCCGCCGACCTAACCCCAAAAGGCGACATTCTCGAAAAAATTGTCGGACAGGTGCAAGAAGTAATCCCCACCGAAAACGCAGAAAAATGGCGGGTGATTATTTCCTACGCCGCCGAATCGGCGGGCGATGAAACCACTCAATTTATAAACGTGGTCTTCGGCAATACCAGCATTCAAAAAGGCGTGCGGGTCGAATCGTTTAGCCTGCCGCCTGCCATGGCAGCCAAACGCGGACCGCGCTTTGGGCGCAGCGGTCTGCGGCAACTACTGCAAACCCCCAGCCGCCCCCTGCTTTGCACCGCGCTCAAACCCATGGGGTACAGCGCCAGAGAACTTGCACGGCTGGCAAAAGATTTTGCGCACGGCGGCATAGACCTGATCAAAGACGATCACGGGCTGGCGAACCAACCGTTTGCCGTCTTCAAAGAACGGGTACAAGCCTGCGCCGAAGCCGTACACGAAGCCAACGCCGTCACAGGCTATCACAGCCTGTACATGCCGCACATCTCTGCCCCTGCCGATGAGATTTTGGAACGCGCCCTGTTTGCAAAAGAATTGGGCGCAGGCGCATTGCTCGTTTGCCCAGGTCTGATCGGCTGGGACACCATGCGAATGCTCGCCGATGACGACCGACTCAACCTGCCCATTATGTCGCACCCCGCGCTGATTGGCTCATTCACCGCCTCGCCTGATTCGGGCATTTCACATTATGCACTGTACGGACTCATGCCGCGTCTATTCGGCGCAGATGCCGCCGTTTTCCCCTCTTGGGGCGGGCGTTTCTCCTTCTCCAAAGAAGAATGCGCATCCATTGTGGAAGGCACCGAAGCTCCACTGTCAGAAATGAAGTTCATCTTCCCCAGCCCCGGCGGCGGCATGACCCTGGAACGCATTCCAGAAATGCTGGCAATCTACGGGCGCGATGTCATCTTTTTAATGGGCGGCGGGCTGCATCGCCGCAGCCCCGATCTTGCCGCCAACAGCGCCTACTTTCGTGAACTTGTGGAGAAAATGGCATGACCCTAAAAATCCTCAGTAAGGATAAAAAAAAACGGGTGATTTTATTTGACCACTCCTCCAATTCTCAATATGAAAGCAGGTAAAATATACTTGTGACTTATCAATCCGTTGATCAACTCCAAAAAGTTCTTGCAACACAAGTATTTCACTACACCCAAGACTCTAAAAAAGCATCGGGCAGAGCGCTTGGCACATTGGTGGAAATTATCACTTTTTATTTACTCAAATCTTGGGGATTTGAAAATTCTGTAGCAATTGAAAGACCCTTGGCGGAGTACGGCAATCCCGACATTACACATAATGTTGAATATTCTCTGCACCCAATTCTCAGACACTATGAATTGTCTTTGCCAGCAAACTTACCCGTTACATCTACCCGCCTATTAAAAGCGATTGAAAATGTTTTTCCAGCAGAAGGCTTTGAGAAATACGCAAACACACTTCTAACAAGCGGTATGATTTTAAGAAATTCCTGTATTTTTGCAAAAAGAGATAACCCATATCCTTCATATCTATCTGCAAATCTTATTTCTACATCATCTTCCGAGTTTGTCATTACCATTTTAGAGCAGCATTCAAAGCCTTACGCCATGTTCGAGTGCAAACGGGTTGGGGTAGAAGAAGGTATGAAAAAAGGACCGCAAACCATAGAAAAAGCAAAACAAGGCGCCTATGTTGCAAAAGCAGTTTCTTCACTTTACAAAGTTCGTCTTCCATCAGGAGAATTGCGCGGATTAATTTACAATTCGGGCGATAAAATTTACAGCAAACCGTATGCTGAATTAATTGCCGAAATTATAGGTTCAAACAAACGGGATTTATTAAAAGATTTTATTTTGACCGTTGGCGTGGTCAGCAACCACGGCAACTGGTTTACTTCCGACAATCATAATAAAGAACTCAAAGTATTGGCTCAATCATACGATTGGCTTATTTTTCTTACGGACTCAGGATTGGCAGAGTTTATTACAGAACTTTTACTTGAACCGAAACCATTATTAGAGCCAGCAAGAAACGCTTTCCTTGCAAGTTATATGGCAGAAAAGAAAAAGAACTCTTTTACAAAAGTTCAAATGGATTACGAAGCGGACCAAGTTTTACAAACTTATTTTAGAGACAATGTAAAACGCATTGAGAAGTGGTTTAATATTATCGCGCCTAAAAATGGAACAATACAAGATGTTCATTTGCAAATTTCGCAATTGAGAGACAAAAACTGGAAAAAGGCGCATTTATTATGACAGCAGGAAGACAATCAGTTAGTAAAAAGAAAGATTGGCAAACTCCCAAAAAATATGTTGACGCTGTAAAAAAAGTTTTTGGGGGAACGATTCATCTTGACCCTTGCTCTAGTCAATATTCAATAGTAGGCGCACAGGTTGAATATTTATTACCAAACCAAGATGGGTTATCTCAAATTTGGAACTTTCCTTCAATCTATGTAAATCCCCCCTATGGAAACGACAAAGAGCGTAAAACAAGAATTATTGATTGGCTACGAAAATGTGAAGAAGCCAATCGGGTTTTTCAATCTGAAGTAATTGCACTTATACCTGTTGCAACAAACACCACCCATTGGAAAAAATATATCTACGGCAGGGCAACGGGCGTATGTTTTCTTTACGACACACGGCTTAAGTTTTTAGTAGATGGAAAAGACGAAGGCAAAGGCGCGCCCATGTCTTGCGCCATAATTTACTGGGGAAATAATTTTGAACATTTTTTTGACGTGTTCATTCAATATGGAGCAGTAATGGATGTTCGCAATTTGCATAAAACAAAAATTGGAGAACAAATCATCAAGATTGACAGACAAAAAGAACTGGCAAATCTTCAGCTTTTTTAAAGTGATTTTATGACTGGCGTAAGCAAAATTTTCAGCGCCTACTTTCGTGAACTTGTGGAGAAAATGGCATGACCCTAAAAATTCTCGGACCCAACGACCCCGCACTTGCCGCGCTGCAAGAATCTATCGCCGCCCACCCCGAAGTGGACGCAAAAATTGACATTATAGACTGGGAAAACTACCGCGCCGCGCTGGATGAATGCCTCGCTGCGCCGCACGCCAACTACCAGGCGGTTTGCATCCCCGGTCACATTTGGCTGCCACAACTCGCCGCCGATGGGCTGATTGCCCCGCTCGACCCGTTGATCCACCAACAACCGCCGCAAACTCTTGCCGCGTATGACTCAAACGATATTTTTGAATCGGTGGCAGCCGAATGCAAATTCCAAAACAACCGCTATGTCCTGCCACTCTTCACCGACGGTCACATCGTTTTCTATCGCAGCGATTTAATATCCCTCCCCAAAAGCGTGCGCCCCTCCGAATGGCATTTGTACCTGCAAGGGCTAAACCTGCCCGCAGGCATGTCGCCGCTGGCATTAAAAGCGCACCCCTCCGAAATTTTGCTCGACTGGCTGCCCTACCTGTGGGACTTCGGCGGCGCAGTGGTGGATGAAAACGGCAAGCCCGCCTTCGCTTCGCAAGCGGCAATCAAGGCGTTGGAATATTACAAATCCTTAAGACGCTTCGCCCCCGCCGAGACACAAGAATACGGCAACGGTGAAATTCTCTCCGCCTTGAACGAAGGCAAAACCGCCGCCGCTGTCAGCTGGGGCGGACAAGCCGCAGCCATCTTCGACCCGACAAAAAATCCACATGCCGCGCAGATGAAAACCGCCGCCTTCCAAGGCGCGTGGAACGCCACCTGGGGCGTGTGCCTGCCTGCCAACCAAACAGAAAATGAATTGAACACTGCGCTAAATGCCCTGCTGCCAATGATGGGCGCGGACTGTGACCAGCGCGTAACGCGCATTGCTGGCAGCCCTGTCCGCAAGGGAAGTTACTCGGCGGGCGAAAAATCCAAATATGCCTGGCTTGCCTCGCAAGAAAAATTATTGGCAGAATGCCGCACCCTGCCCGCCGACCCCGCCTTCGGCGCACGGCTGGGCGGCATGTACGCCGCAGTCCACCGCGCCTTCACGGACAAGCAACCCACGGAAGAAGCATTAACAGAAGCAGCCCGTTAATATGCCTGCCAACTTAATGTAAAGCGGAAAAAATAAAACGCCCAATTCAACACGCCCAGAACGGGCGTGTTTTGATTTAACCCACAAGAACTTGTTGCAGCAAAAAACGAAACCCGCATACAGGAAGTTGCTGCGCAAAACTATTGACTTTTTGTCTATAGTGTTATAAACTATAGACAAAGGAGAAAAATTATGCCCACAGGAAGAGGCTTTGGAAAAGGTCGCGGCGGCGGCAGAAGAAAAATGTTTTTTATGGAATCCTGCCTGCTAATGTTGTTACACCGCGAGCCAGGCTACGGCTACAGCCTAATGGACGGCATGAAAGAGTTTGGCTTCCAAACCGCAGAAATGGACATCAGCATCCTTTACCGCGCCTTGCGCGATTTAGAAAGCGCCGAACTGGTAGTCAGTTCGTGGGGCGAAGACAGCCTCGGACCCCAGCGGCGCATGTACACCATTACCCCGCAGGGCGAAACCACTCTGGCTGAGTGGGTGCAAACCCTACGCCAGCGGCGCAAAGAAATTGAAGCGCTTGAAACGGCGTACGACGCCGTTAAGAAAATAACTTAAGACAAAAAGGAGTAAACATCATGCCAAATCAAGATAGCACTGGACCCAACGGACAAGGCGCACGCACAGGGCGCGGAAGCGGAAACTGCAACGGACAAAGCGGCGCGGGAATCGGACGCGGGGCGGGGCGCGGCGGACGTGGAAGGGGCGGGCGCGGCTTGGGAATCAACGCCAACCAGGGAAATTCCTGGCTCGGAGATCAACTCAGCAGCCTGCAAGCCGCCATCGAAAAATTGACCGAAAAACTGGGGAAGTGAAACGAGTAAAAAGTAATAAGTGAGAAGTGCGAGAACTTTTTACTTCTCACTTATTACCCATCGCTTTCCCCTCACCAAAAAGGAATCCATCATTCATGAAAATCGCAATCTCAATTTCCGGTAACAAACTAGAATCCCCCTTCGACCCGCATTTTGGTCGCGCCGCCGCTTTTTGTCTGGTGGATAGCGAAACGGGCGAATGGAGCGCCCACGAAAACCCCGCGCTTTCTGCCTCAGGCGGAGCGGGCGTGCAGGCGGCGCAATTCATCGCCAAACTGGGCGCGCAGGCAGTCGTTAGCGGGGCATACGGACCAAAAGCCTTCGACACCCTCTCCCCCGCTGAAGTCGAAATGTATCTCGCGCCAACCGATGAACCTCTCACCGCCGCCGATATATTGGCGCTATTCAAGGCAGGCAAGTTGAATAAAGCCGCCGCCGCCAGCCACGCAGGACACCACGAGGGGCATCACTAATGCGCATTGTCGTTGCCAGCGGAAAAGGCGGCACGGGCAAAACCACTGTCGCCACCAGCCTGGCGCTGAGCGCAGGGAATTCCGTCCGCTTTATGGATTGCGATGTGGAAGCGCCCAACGCCGCGCTCTTCCTGCAACCAATATTGGATACGCGCAAAGAAGTCGGCATTCAACTGCCCGTCGTAGATGAGTCGCTCTGCACGCACTGCGGCAAGTGCGCCGAAGTCTGCGAATTTCACGCCATCGCCGTCATTGGCAAAAAGGTATTGATCTTCCCCGAACTGTGTCACGGCTGCGGCAGTTGCACGCTGATCTGCCCCGAAAAAGCCATCAGCGAGCGGCTGGATGTGATGGGCGTCCTCGAAAGCGGACTGACCGCCACAGGCATGGATTTTGCTCAGGGCGTGATGAATGTCGGTGAGCCGATGGCAGTGCCCATCATCCGCGAGTTGAAAAAGTGGAATCCGATGTCATTCCCCTACGGGGACGATGTGCGAGGAGCGATAGCGACGAAGCAATCTTATGCTGACGGGAGATTGCTTCCCGAAGGTCGCAATGACATGATTGAGATCCGTGATTCTCCGCCCGGCGCATCCTGCCCGGTGGTCGAAACCATGCGCGGCGCGGATTTTATTTTACTGGTGACAGAACCAACGCCCTTCGGCTTGCACGACCTGAAACAGGTGGTCGGCATCACCCGCGAGTTGGAAATCCCGATTGGGGTGGTGGTCAACCGTGACGGCATCGGCGACAACGCCGTCGAAGCCTACTGCGCCGAAGCGGGCATTCCCATCCTGTTGCGAATCCCGATGGAGCGGCGTTTTGCCGAAGCCATTGCCAGCGGCAAAACTCTGGTGGAAGCCGCGCCTGAATATCGCCCCGTCTTTCATTCACTACTACAAGACATCAGCGCGAGGGTTGGCGCATGAAACAATTAATCATTCTCAGCGGCAAGGGCGGAACAGGCAAAACCAGCATAACCGCCGCCTTTGCCCACCTTACCGCGCAAAGCGAATTGGCGGGCAAGGTCATTCTGGCAGATGCCGATGTGGACGCCGCCAACTTGGAATTGGTTTTACAGCCGAAATTAATCGAACAGCAGGATTTCAAAGGCGGGAAGGTTGCGGTCATCAACCAGAATACCTGCACCTCCTGCGGCAACTGTGAGACGGTCTGCCGATTTGATGCCATTAACTACGCTGACGGTTTGTACGTGATTGACCCCATCGCCTGCGATGGCTGCGCCGCTTGCGTTTATCAATGCCCAACGCAAAGCATCGCCATGCAAGAGCAAATTGCCGGCAAGTTCTACTTTTCCGAAAGCCGCTACGGTCCGTTGTATCACGCCAATCTTTTTCCAGGGCAGGAAAACTCCGGCAAGTTGGTCACGCTGGTCAAACAACGCGCCCGCCTGCAAGCCTTGGATGAAAACCGCGAACTGGTGATCGTGGATGGTCCGCCCGGCATTGGCTGCCCCGTCATCTCGGCAGTGTCGGGCGCAAGCCTGGCGCTGATTGTCGCCGAACCCACTGTGGCAGGAGTCCACGACATGCACCGCGTTTTGCAAACTGTCAAACATTTTGGCGTGCGGGCTGTGGTCTGCATCAACAAGGCAGATATTTACCCCAGCGGTGCAGATGAAATTGAAGCCTTTTGCCGCGAAAGCGGAATTGAAACCGTTGGCAAAATCCCCTTCGACTTGACGGTCGCCAGCGCAATGGTGGCAGGAGAGGCGGTCACTGCCTTTCGTCCCGAATCCGCTTCCAGCGTGGCAATCACCCAAATCTGGGAGAAAATCATCCCATCCTTGATTAATCTGGAATCCAAAGTCTCCTGACTTTGGCAAATCCAACAACTCCTGTTGTTGGACTCCGTGGAAACCAAACATGAGCGATTTGAAAGAAGCAATTTTAGAAAAATTAAAAACCGTCATTGACCCCGAAACCAACATTGACGTAATGCGAATGCGGCTGGTGGAAAACCTATGGGTGGATGCGCTTGGCAAGGTGCGTTACACATTTCGCCCGTCTTCCTTCGTTTGCCCGATTGCCGTTTCACTGGCAACCGATATTAAAAAGGCTGTGGCTGAAGTAGCGGGTGTACAATCACAAGAAATTGCCATCGAAGATTATTTAATGGCGGAAGAGCTTGAAAAATTAATCAATCAGGAGACTTAACATGAAAATTGCAGTAACCGCAGAAAACAACAACGGACTTGAAAGCATGGTCGCCCAGCATTTTGGACATGCCCCCTTCTTTATTTTAGTGGACGTGGAAAACGGCGAAGTAACCGCTACGCAAGGCGTCGCCAACCCCTTTTTGGACGGTCATGCCCCAGGTCAGGTTCCTGGGTTTATCAAAGAACAAAATGCCAACGTCATGTTAAGCGGCGGCATGGGCGGGCGCGCCATTCAATTTTTTGAAGAGTTGGATATTCACGCCGCCACCGGCGCAAGCGGCACGGTGCGCCAGGCATTAGAAAATTATTTCGGCGGCAAGTTAAAAGAAGCCGCGCCCTGCGCCGAAAGTGTGGCACACGGTCACGGATAAGTTTTTTATGCTGCCCCAGAGTTCAACTGAACTCTGGGGCAGCCTTTATCATTCAGCCTAAAAAAAGGAGCCAAGATGAGTGACACAACCAAAATTGGCATCATCATTTGTGACCGCTACCGAACTTGCGCCGGCGGCAAATGTCTGCGAGCGATGAAAAACAGGGAAGGCGCTTTTCACATCTACAACGGCATGGATGTGGAGTTGGTGGGCTACACCACTTGCAACGGCTGTCCGGGCGGCAATGTGGAATACACGGGGGAAGAAATGATCAAGAACGGCGCGCAAGTGGTACACCTTGCAACCGGCTTGCTGGTGGGCTACCCGCCCTGCCCCTACATTCACACCTTCAAAAACTTTCTCGAAAAACGTCACGGCATAAAAGTAATAGTCGGCACACACCCCATTCCCCAAAAATATTTGGACATGCACACGGCGCTGGGAACATGGGAAGACGCAGCCGAATGGGAGCCGCTCCTCGCCCCAACCCTGACCGATGAAACCACCCGCAAAGCATACGACTAAGCATGAAAACTTCCCTCGATTGCATTCCCTGCATTGTGCGGCAGGCGCTCGAATCAAGCAGGCTGGTATCTAACGACCCCGCTCTACATCAAAAAAATATGCGCGATGTCTTGCGCTGGACAGCAGAGATGGATTTAGCCCAAAGCCCGCCCGCCATGGGGCAGCGCATTCACCGCCAATTAAGGCAAATGACGGGCGTGGGTGATCCATATCGGGCGGCAAAAGATCGGTTGAACACCCTTGCTCTGGAATTGCTCCCTGCCTTCAGCGCCAGGATCAAATCTGCGGACGACCCGCTGTTGATGGCGGTTCGCCTGGCAATTGCTGGAAATATCATGGACATGGGCATGACCAGCAAACTGACCGAGGCGGATGTGCATCAGACCATGCAGCAAGCCTTAACCGCCCCATTTTTTGGGGAGCTGGAAAAGTTTCGGCAGGCAATAGACAATGCCCAATCCATTTTGTATCTGACAGATAATGCGGGTGAAATTATCTTTGACCGAATTTTGATCGAACAACTGCCGGCGAAAACAGTTACAGTCGCCGTGCGCGGCGCGCCTGTCATTAACGACGCCACGCGGGTGGATGCGCAGACGGCGGGAATTGATCTGCTGGCTGAGGTGATAGACAATGGGTCCGATGCGCCCGGCACAATCTTAAGTGATTGCAGCCCGCAGTTTCGGCGCCGCTTTGCAGAAGCCGATTTAATCATCGCCAAGGGGCAGGGTAATTTTGAGACACTCAGCAGCGAAACTGCCAACCTCTTCTTTTTGTTCAAGGTCAAGTGCGCAGTCATTGCAGAGCACATTCAACAGCCCATTGGAATGCAGGTACTGACAGCGCAATCTTCCATACCGCATGAGCGGGAGTAAAGCATGATTGACATTCAAAAGGTCGAAACCTTTTTGTTCGTGGCGGAAACGCTCAACATCTCCGAAGCCGCCAAGCAAATTCACCTTAGCCAGCCGACCGTCAGCCACCAGATTAAATTATTGGAACAGGAGTTGGGCGTTCCGTTATTCATCCGCAGCAGCACCGGCTTAAAATTAACAGACGCGGGCAGATTAATGCTGCCCTGGGCGCGCCGCCTGCTGCACGACACCCATGACCTAAAAGATATGATGCCCTCCCTGCAAAGTGAAATTGTGGGCGAGTTGAGCATCGCTTGCAGCACCACCGCAGGCAAGTACATTTTGCCGCAAATGGCGGCGCGATTCAGTTTGCGCTTTCCTGGAATCAAAGTACGCATTTTGGCTTGCGGACCCGAACACGCCACGCTAAAACTGCTGGATGGGGAGGCGCACCTGGGCGTGGTCAGCACCGAAATTAATGACACCAGCCTCGAAGAGCAGGAATTTTTTCTGGACACCATCAACCTGATTGTGCCTGTCAATCACCGTTGGGCAAAACGAGAAACGATCCTGCCCGAAGAATTGCTGGAAGAGAAAATCATCATGCGCGAAGAGACTTCGGGAACACGCAGGGTGACATTGACTGAACTGGCAAAACATGACATCAGCCTCGACGACTTGAATGTATTTTTAGAATTGGGAAATACCGAAGCGATTGTCCACACGGTATCGGCGGGCTACGGCGTTTCATTTGTGTCGAGCCTGGCGGCAGCCTGTTGCGTAGCACAGGGCAACGTGATTGGCATTGCCGTGGAAGGTCTAAATTTGCGGCGGAAAATTTACATGGTTCGCAAACGAATCAGCGCCCCCCATCGTCCGCGTGACGTGTTTTGGGGATTCATTCACGACCCGTCGAACGCAGATATTTTAAAGCAGGCGGAGTAATCCCCCCCCCCAAAAAAAACAGAGACTATTTAATAAGTCACTGCGCTGCCGCCAAAGCGGACAAACCCAGGCATTAAACAGTCTCTCAATGTCATTGTTTATGTGTAATGCGGCAATACAACCACATTGCGCCAAAGCCAACCAACATACCCAGCCCGATATAAATTAAAGCAGTGAATGCGTCCATAATTTTTGTCCTTTTTTTAGGTGCAAATTTCATAGGCTGCGTGATTTACGCAGCCTATGCGTTTGAAAAAAACGGCGGCGAAACTAGAACACGTACGTCTGCGCCGCGCCTTCGACATCCATCAGATACGGCGGGGCTTTCTTGATTTTGATGCGCGGGTCGCGCAGGTCTTCGGGCTTGATGTCTTTGTTCTCCAGCGCCAGTTCGCAGAAGACGATTTCGCCGCCCAGTTCAAGGATGTCGTTGAACAGTTTGACGGGATTGGGCATTCCTTTCGGCGTGCCGAGTTTTTCCAGTTCGCCTTTCAACATCCAGCGCGCGGCGGCGGGACAAATGAAGACATGCACTTCGTAGTCGAGCGAAAGACCAGAGGTGGAGAAGATGAGCGTCGGCATGATGTTCGCCGGGGTGTCGCCATTGCAGACGATGGACATTTTTTCAGTCATGGGAATCTCCTTGTTAAAAATATGATCTTTTTTGACCATGTCACATTAAGACTGGAACCAAAGTTCCAAACCACAAAGGAACGAAGGTACACAAAGAAAAATCTTGTTTTTTAATCTTTCGCGCTCCTTTGTGCCCCTTTGTGTACTTTGTGGTAAATGTTTTGGAATGTGACATTGTCAATTTTTTTAGTCTGCCGAAGCCATTGCGCCAGCAGTTACTTCTGATTGTTGCGCGGCTTTTTCTTTGACAATCTGGAAATAGACCGCGAATGGACGGTAGAGCAGGTGCGCCCATTTGCCCATCGGTCCAATGCAGATGTAGAGCATCATCATAATGACCAGATGGATGACGTAGGTGTAGTAGGTTGCCAGCGGCAAGCCCATGTAGCGGAAGGTGCTAATCATCAAGCCAGAGACCGAGAGCAGGATGAGCAAAATCGGGAAGAGCCAGTCGCTGAGATGTGAGAAGTGGTGCATTTGATGTTTCTTCTGAATGCGGCTCACGAGCGCGTCGCCTGCGCCGTAGATGATTGCCAGCGCCGCCAGATAGCCAATCAGCCGCTGGGGATGATAGAGCGGGTACAAATTGTCGGTCTGGAACCAGGTCAGGAAGACGACGATCAGCACGAACATCGAGCCGTAGCCGAAGACCAAAATCATGTGGCTAATCCAGCGCCGCCTGCCTTCACATTTGGAAAATCTCTGCTGAGTCAGGGTGTGATAGACCAACTGCCAGGCTTCGGTGATGAAGACCGCCAGCGGCGGAAGTTTCCATTCCTTGCCCACGCGGAAGGTGAACATGAACATCCGAAACAAGTTGGAGAGCAGGAAGAAAGCCAAAACCCCAGCCAGAATCAGGTCTGCGACGTGAATCATCTCGACGGGCGCGAAGGTGTTGAGTTGAACCTGTCCCGTAACCAAATCCCCGTGCAGCAGCCAAGCCAAGCCCAGCACCATCAACGCGCCGACAATCAACGCGCCAATTGACCAGGCAGTGGATATGTACAACTTGCGCGAGAGTCCCGTCCAGTCGTATTGCGCGGTCAGCCAGCGGCGGGCAGCCATCATCGTCTCGCCAGGTTCCGCGCCTTTCGGGCAGGTCGCGGAGCAGTCGCCGCAGTAGTAGCACAGCCAGGGGTCGAGTTGAGTCTTCATCGTTTTGCGGTCGCCGATTTGTACGCGGCGGATTACCCCGCGCGGAAAGTTGTACTCATCGCTCGCCAGCGGACAGATTGCCGTGCAGTTGCCGCA
>DYML01000050.1 GCA_020721605.1 Anaerolinea thermophila | reverse complement strand
AGTTGCCCAGCGGTGTTGGCGCCCATGGCGTGCATTAAAATAAAATTGTCGGGGTCTTCATCACTGGCGGTTTTGGCAGCCAGCCGCCCAGCCATGGGGAAGGCGGAGATGCCAGCCGCGCCGATCAGCGGGTTGATTTTTCCGCCGCTTAGGAAGGACATTAATTTGCCAAAGAGTAAGCCTGCCACTGTGTCTAGCATGAAGGCGAATAACCCTAAAATCATAATTTTGCCCGTGCTCCAGTTAAGGAAGTCCGCCGCCTGCATGGTTGCGCCGATGGTCAGCCCCAAAAACAGCGTGGCAATGTTGATGATCTCGTTTTCTGCGGCTTTGCTTAAACGGTCTACTACGCCAGACATTTTGAGCAGGTTGCCCAACATGAGCATGGAAATTAACGGTGTGGCTTCGGGGACGAGCAAGCCAACTACCACCGTTAAAACAATGGGGAAGAAGATTAAAGTCTTTTTGGAAATGGGCTTGGGCGTGTATTCCATTTTGATTCGGCGCTCTTTTGGGGTGGTGATCCATCTCATTAAGGGCGGCTGAATAATAGGAATTAAACTCATGTACGAATAGGCGGCAACGGCAATCGGCGCCAGCAATTCGGGCGCGAGTTTTGCGGCAACAAAAATGGAGGTGGGTCCATCTATGGCGCCAATGACGCCAATGGATGCGGCTTGATTTAATGGAAACCCCAGCAAGACTGCCAAAATTAATGTGCCAAAAATTCCAAATTGCCCGGCGGCGCCCAGCAAGACCATCTGCGGTTGAGCCAGCAGCGGCGAGAAATCTATCATTGCGCCCACGCCGATAAAAATTAAAAGGGGAAACAACTCGGTCTTGATGCCTGCATCATATAAAACGCCCATCACGCCTTCTACGGCAGTCATACCTGAGAGTGGAATATTTGCCAGCAGGCAGCCAAAGCCGATGGGCAGTAATAATACCGGCTCAATCTCTTTAAAGACCGCAAGGTAAATTAATATTAGCGCGGCAAAGATCATCACGCCGTTGCCAATGGTGAAATGGGTAAAGCCTTTGAGTAACTCAGGTATTAAAGAAGTTAAATCCATAAGAGTCCTTTGCCATTTCTAATTGCCAAACTGGCGAAAAGTAATAGGTAATTGGTAATTACATCCACGCTGCTTCGCCCATTTCTGTAAATTGGATTAATGCCTGCTTGTGCGCCACGCTTTGTCCGGCGCTTACCAGCACATCTTTTACAGTTCCGCTGTAAATTGAGCGGATGCTGTTTTTCATTTTCATTGCTTCAATAATTAAAATCACCTGCCCTGCTTCCACTTTTTCGCCCGCTTTTATAAATACTTCAATGACGGTGCCGGGCAGGGGTGCGGTTTGCGTGCTGCCGCTGATGGCTGGGTTGGGTGATGCGGTTTGCGGGTTTGGGGCAAAGCGTTTTTTTTCTGCGATGGGTTGGGCTGCCGCTTGCGCCGCTTCGTTTTCTGGCGTCACCTCAAACCGTTCTCCGTCTACAATGGCTATAACGGGGCGCAGGTTGATGTTTTCAATTTCCACTTCGTAGGTCTGGTCATGGACTGTGATTTTATATTTCATAAGTTCTCCGAGACTTTGGCTGCCGTATTATTATCTTCTTCCTAAATTTCCTTTTTGGGTGCGCTGGCTGGTTCGCATACCCAATTGCCAGGCAGAGACCAGCGCGGTGGGCGGCTGGCATAATGGGTGGGCGCGTGATTGTCCTTGTTCGGCGAGGGCTGTCGCTACGGCGATGGCGGCTGCCTGGGCTTTGACTTTGTTTATTGAAACAGAGTCAGGTTCGGGCGCGGCAGGTTCTTCTTTGGCGGGGAGATTTTTTTCCGCAGTGAAAGTGGTCAGTAGAATCATCATCCCCCAAAGCAGGATGATCGCGCCGAAGACCAGCCCCATGCTGAGGACGGTGATTTGAAGTGAGAGGGTTAAGTCGGTCATAAGGTTTCCTAACGTTGAACGTTACACGTTTAACGTTATACGGGAATGTTCCCATGTTTGCGGGCGGGGGCGGGGGCGTATTTATCGCGCAGGGCAGAGAGCGAAGCGATGATCTTTGGGCGGCTTTCGCGCGGCTCGATGATGTCGTCTACATAGCCGGTGGATGCGGCGTAGTACGGGTTGTTGAACTTTTCGCGGTACTCGGCGGCGAGTTTTTTGCGCTCGCTGGCGGGGTCGGCGGCGGCTTCAATTTGTTTTTTGTATAAAATGTTTGCCGCGCCTTCTGCGCCCAGCACGGCAATTTCTGCTGAGGGCCAGGCGTAGGTGATGTCGGTGCCAAGATATTTGCTGGACATGACGACATACGCGCCGCCGTATGCTTTGCGGGTGATGAGGCAAATTTTTGGCACGGTGGCTTCGGAGTAGGCGTACAATAGTTTTGCGCCGTGACGGATGATGCCGCCGTGTTCCTGTGCAATGCCAGGCAGAAAGCCCGGCGAATCAACAAAGGTGACGAGTGGAATGTTGAAGCAGTCGCACATGCGCACAAAGCGCGTCATTTTGTCGGCAGCGTCAATATCAATTACGCCCGCCATGATGGACGGCTCTTGACCAATGATGCCGACGCTATGACCGCCGATGCGCGCCAAACCAATAATGGCGTTGCGCGCCCAGTCGGCTTGAATTTCTAAAAAGGTGTTGGGGTCTATAATTTTTTCGATGACTTCGTGCATGATGTACGGTTCGGTGGCGTCCATCGGAATGATGCTGTTGAGCGTTTCGTCCATGCGCCCCAGGTCGTCTGTTGGCTGAATAAAGGGAGGGTTTTCGACATTGTTTGAAGGCAGGTACGAGAGGAAGCGCCGCGCCATTTCCAGCGCGGCTTGTTCGCTTGTTACGCTTAAATGTGCCACGCCGCTCACCGAGGTATGCACGCTTGCGCCGCCCAGCGCTTCCGAATTGATCACTTCGCCCGTTACGGCTTTGATGACATCGGGACCTGTTAAAAACATAAATGAAGATTTTTCCACCATAATTACCAGGTCGGTGAGAGCGGGTGAGTATGCCGCGCCGCCCGCGCACGGTCCGAGCATGACGCTGATTTGAGGCACCACGCCGGAGTATTGCGCGTTGCGGCGGAAGATTTCGGCATAGCCGCCCAGTGAGCGCACGCCTTCTTGAATGCGCGCGCCGCCGGAGTCAATTAATGAGATGAACGGCACGCCGTTGCGCACTGCCAAATCCATCACGCGGCAAATTTTGTGTGACTGCATTTCGCTGAGTGCGCCGCCGTAAATGGTAAAGTCTTGTGAATAGAGATAGACCGTCCGCCCGTTGATTTGTCCATAGCCGGTGATGACGCCGTCTCCGTAGAATTTTTCCTTTAGCAAATTCAACTCATCACCCTGGTGGGTGATGAAGGGTTCGAGTTCGTTAAAGGTGCCGGGGTCTAGCAGTAACTCCACCCGTTCACGCGCCGTCAATTTGCCCTGTTCTTTGCGCTTTTTGTTTCTTGCTTCTCCTCCGCCTTCCAATGCCTTGGCGCGGACTTTTCGCAGTTCCAAAATTCGGGGGTCTTCCTGGGTCATTGATTACTCCTCTTCGTAGGGCGGTTTTTTAGCCCATTGCGCTTATGGTGATAAATTTCACAATCGGAGTATAACACCTCGTAAATAGGCAAGTAGTGACGGATGACATACAAAACGGGGGAAGAAGTGCCGTCAAATGCCTGTTATGCGCAGGGCGTGGCGTACGGTTAGAAAAAGAGGAGACCGCGTTAAATAAGCGACCTCCTCTTTTGGTTTTTGCGCGGGATAGAGAAATTTATGGTCTTAGTTTTCCTGCCAGCCAGTTAAAACGCAAACTTAGTGGCAATGAAAGGTTTTCTGGAAACCTGCCAAACTTTTCCACTTGTTCAAGGTCTTTTTTTCGTAAAGACCATGCTTCGCTGATGCTGTCAAGGATGGTGGATAAGCGTGGCTCAGTATCTGAGGCTGTCCCGCAACTTATGGCGTATGCGAGGTTTTCTCTTAGGTGATTGCTTGCTCTTTCGTCAGGATTGCAGCGAAGACCAAATTTTGCGCTTGCATAACAGGCTTGTAGGAATTTTGGATTGGATGTGGTTTCATGCGCGAATTTTAAGGAAGTTGACAACCCGGATAATGAGATGAAAACGCGCTGAGGGTCTTCTCCTCTTTGTTCATAAATACCGTCAGCCAGGGAAATGCCTTCCAGCCAAATCCCTAAAAATCGGTGTTTGCTTTTTCCCTCTGCAACACCCCATTTGTAGTAATAGGCGCGGTCAACCTTTGTTCTTGAATAATATTCCCTAAAAACTTTTACAGCCTTGTCGCTGTGATCTGATTTTTCGTGCATGTCAGCAAGGTCTGTTACTGCAACCGGGTCATAATATTTACCGTGGATCAAAAGGGTTTCCACAGCCTCAGTGGCAAGTTCTACCCCCATGCTGATGTCGCCTTTTTCGAAGTAAACTGTTTTGGGCAGTTTATGCCAGTCGTTTATATTATCTTCTTTAAGTCTTTTTTCCTGGAAGAGCATGTGCGCAGATTTAAGCAGCGCGCGTGTGATTTGGTTGAAATCATAACTGTCTTTAAGAATATTTTTTATGGTTTCCGCTATGGATGTATGACGGATAAGGATATATGTTCCCGCAACAACTTCGTTTCCCAGCGGGAGGATGATTTTTTCATACAAATCTTGCTCTGAGCATTGAAGTGTGTGTGCGAGAATTTGAGGGGTAAGTATTTTGACGTTGTACGCATGCAGTGCGCAAATATATGCCAATGCTCTTTTTAAAGATAAATTTTTCAGAGTTTTGGTTTTTTCTAATCTTGCCAAAATCTGTTCCAAGTGTGCCTGAAGACTTACGCCTTTTCTGGTTTGGAGCATGGCGCCAAGCAGTGAGTTGCCTGGTTCTTGCATTTCGGTACGCGCTTTGTTTAACAAATTTTGCGCCGCTGTGTCGAAATCTTCCCCTGTGAGGTTGCCTAACCCTGCTTTGCCGTAGGCGCTCCATTTTTCTACAATGTCTCTTGCTTCAGCCTTTGTGAATTTGTTGATGAATACGGGGTCTAAATCTGCGTATAATGCCCAGCCAAATTCTTTGCCGCCTGCCAGTTTCCAGTCAACTTCGCGGGTTGCCAATAAAAAGCGAATATTACTGATCGAATGCATTCGAATATAAATTACGGCTTTTTGCAGATATTCCATGATTATATCTGCGTCATCGGATGCGATAATCCATTCTTCCTCTGTGTCAGCCAGTTCTTCGATAATATAGGTGTCCAGTGGTGAATTGGCGTCTTGGTGCCAAAGAATGTGTAGGTCGCGTTTTTCTTTGACAGCCTCGTACACTGCCTGCTGCAGGGCGGTTGATTTTCCCTCGCCGCCCAATCCTTGTAATAAAACAATGTGCGGCGGTGTCGCGTCGGTCTTGATTAATTTTTTCTTAATATCTTGAACAATCTCTCTGCGGGAAATGCTGGGCGAGATCGATTCTTTCCAAATGGGTTCGCGTCCGTCAAAGTATGCAATTGCCTCGCGCTCTGGCAATTCTACATAATATTTATCCAGTGTGTCGTAGGTGTGAATTTTCCAGTCTTCGGATGAAAATGGAAAATTCCATCGGTCGTTTATATCAGGTTCGGTACTCTCTTTTACGACGGGCGGCGGGGCTAAGACGGTGGCTGGTTGCTTTGCTTCTTCCAGTGTTTTTAGGATTTTCTGAACCGCCTGGGTGAGATGTGGACGTATCGTATCTTCAAAACTATTGGCGTCTTTATATGGGGTAATCCAACTTTCAGATTTGAATTTATCGTTTTCCAAAAAATCCATCAGGCGGTTTAGTTGATCTCTATCTTCTTTGGATGGAAGATTGTAAGGCGCCTGGCAGTGGTAAAGCATGACTTTGGGCTGCCCATTTTTTTTCCATGCTTCGTAGCCTTTCCAGAATTCGTCTTCGGTGCCGGAGCCTGCGTGCTTGGTTGGCGTTCCCAGCCGCTTCCAGAGAATGCATAAAAAAATATCGCAATCTGTAATTTCAAGTTGTTCGTAAATTGCTTCCTGGGGTCCCTCTACATGAAAGTAAGGGTGCGTATCTGTTTCCCAGCGTAATAGGCGGATGGTTGCATTTTGCGGATGTGCAGTAGTTCTGTTTAATTCGGTAACGACTTTTTCGACAATATCCCGTTCTGGTTTTACATCTCCCGGCGATGCAAGAAAAATTTTGATTTCGGTTATTTGTGATGGCATATTGCCCTGCCTGTAAAAAAGGATATGATATTGTACATAATTATAACCTGCACATTGCTAAATTTAATTGCATTTCAATCCGGCTCTATGGGAATTGTCGTAATGCTTGGCTGGATTGCCAAATCCAGCTGTCAGATGTGGTGCAGTCAAAACCGTTTTGTCTGCATTATGGGATTTGCTAATTGCATGTTAGTAAAATTATGGTAAATCTGAAAGACCGCATGTGCTGCAAGCCATTGCGCGTTTCGCGCTATGGCGCGCGTTGGAATGTGCGCGGTTCTTTGACTAGAAAGATTAAAATGCCAATCATTAGCGCCGAGAGCGCAATGGAAATAATAAAAGTGGGGGAAAAACCTACCGCGTCCACAATCCAACCGCCGATGAGCGGGGCGATGATGGTGGCGGGGGCGGTCAGCGTTTGTGACAGCCCAATGTAAAGCGGGCGTTCAGCCTGTGTGCCAAAATCCACAGTCATTGCCATGCCAATGGTCCAAATCGAAACATTGGCAATTCCTGTCAAAATAAAAATGGGATAAAACCAAAGAATGGAAGTTGCGCCCAATGCCAGTACCGAACTGAGCAGTGCCGCAACTGCGCCGAAGATGAGCATGGCGCGGTGCCCAATTCGGTCTCCGATCCAGCCCATGCCAACATTGGCAACCGTCTGCGAGACGGTCAGGGTGGCGGTCAGGTAGCCGGCTGTGATGCTGTCCATGTTGAATTGGCGCAAAGCGTAGATGATATAGAACGAGAAGCCCATCGTTGCAAATTGCGCCAAAAAACGCGCCGCAAGAAACCAGTTGAAATTTATATCTTGCCGCAAGATTATTTTGGAATCATCCCAAAAGTGCGTTTGTTTTGCAGGAATAATTTTTTCAACATCTTCCGGTTCGCGTGTTTGGGCAAGCGCCAGCCATGAAATAAAAAAGAAAACACTGGCAAGCAAAAAGCAAATGGCAAAGTCAGCGGGCGAGTTGAGATAATCCAAAAGATAGCCTGCCGCCACAGCCGACCCGCTGATGAAGAGATTGGCAAGACCGGCTTGCAGCCCAAAAAACGTACCGCGCGTTTCGGGCGGAATAATCTTTGAGATCATGCTTGTCCACGAATTTGCGGTAAACCCGCCGCCCAACCCCTGCCAAATGAGAAGAAGAAAGGTGAAAATCAGCCCTGCCTGCATTCCAATGGTTGGCAGCAGCAGCGCAATGACGGCAAGCCCCAAAAATGGCGCGCGTTCATTAATGGTCATCATCAGTACATTGGGCTTGTATTTTCGCAAGCGCGAGACATGGCTGGCGGTAAACAACTGTGGCAGCTGCCACCCCACCGAATGAATGGCAGGTACAAGCCCGATCAATAACGCCGAATCGGTCATGGAAGCGACAAAAAGCGGAAGAATGGTGCCAAATGATGCAAAGCCTAGCGCCAGCCCAAACAAACTGCCGTCTAGTAGATTAAAAATGACGTTGTGTTTTAGATGCTGCTGAATATTTTTTTCCAAAGAAGTGAGGGGAATCATGCTTTTATTGTACCTGATGCAGTTTGCGCTTTTTATTCTATTGACAGATTTTTATTTTTGCGTAAAATAAAAACGAACGTTCGTTCATTTTTATTGCAAGAAGGAAACCATGTCCGAAAAAACAAAGGATTCACCCACCAAAGGCGAAACCACCCGAACCGCCATTGAAGACGCTGCGGTGGAATTATTCATGGAGCATGGCTACCATGCCACTTCCATGCGGCAAATTGCCGAACGCGCAGGTTTGGCGCTGGGCGGAATCTACAATCACTTCGCCAGCAAGGAAGAACTCTTTGAAGGCATTATTGTGGATAAACATCCCTATAAAAAAATACTGCCTTTGATTCTCGAAGCACAGGGCGAGACCGCCGAAGACTTTCTGGAAAATGCCATGCGGATTGTGCTTAATGAACTCGACAGGGAGCCGTATTATCTCAAGTTGATGATGATTGAATTCGTTGAGTTCGATGGCGGGCATGGGGCGGCGATGTTGAAGGAGCTTGCGCCAAAGGTGTTGCCCGTTTTTGAGCAGGTTATTAAAGTGAAAAAAAACCTGCGTGTGACCAACCCCGCTGTGCTCATGCGTTCTTTCTTTGGCATGGTGTTGTCTTATTTCATCACTCAAATGGTTATTTCCAATTCGGTTATCAGCCCTCTCCTGCCTAAAAATTCGATGGAAATTTATATTGACCTTTTTATGCACGGCATATTAAAGTCAGAATGAAGAATTCAGAAGTCAGAATTCTGCATTCTTCATTTTTCATTCCCTGGAGTTCCCATGTTCAATTCCCGTATTTTCTCTGTGATTCGTAAAGAGTTCCAGCAAATCTTGCGTGACCCGCGCACACTGGCGATGATTATCATCATCCCCATTATGGAATTGTTTTTGCTTGGTTACGCGGCAACCACCGATGTTCGGAATATTTCCATGGCGGTCTGGGATCAAAGCAAGACCACCGAATCGCGCGCCCTGCTGGATGCCTTCCGCGCCGCAGATTATTTCATCCTTGAATATTTTGTCGGTTCAGCAGACGAGTATCAGGCATTGATCGAATCAGGCGATACGCGCGTGGCGTTGGTCATTCCGCCCGATTATGATCGCCGCCTGATTGACGGGAATGCCCAGGTGTTGATGGTGTTGGACGGTTCCGATGCCAGCGTTGGCTCCACTGCGCTTTCCACTGCGCGGCTGGTTGGACAGGCATATTCCACCGAAATTATGGGAGAGCAAACCCTGCTCAGTGGGCGCAGCGCTCCCTCTGCGCCAGTGGAGGTTCGCACGCAGGTTTGGTACAACCCCGATCTCGACAGCGCCTACTTCAATATCCCTGGGGTCATCGGTATGATCCTTTCCTTCATTACTTCCATCCTCACGGCGACCACCATTGTGCGTGAACGCGAGCGCGGCACCATCGAGCAGTTGATCGTTACTCCAATTCGATCATGGGAATTGATTGTCGGTAAATTACTGCCTTATGTTATTTTGGGCTTCATCGAAACCTTTGAAATTCTGTTGATCGGTCACTGGTGGTTTGGCGTTCCCATTCGCGGCAGCGCCGCCCTCATTATCATCACGTCGGGCTTGTTCCTCATGTCCAGCCTCGGTATTGGGCTTTTTGCCTCGACCATGGCAAACACCCAACAGGAAGCCATGATGACCGTGATGATGTTTAACCTGCCGATGATTTTTCTTTCAGGCTTTTTCTTTCCCATTGCGGCAATGCCAAAATTTTTGCAAATCGTTTCTTTGGCGATCCCGCTTCGTTACTACTTGATTATTATTCGCGCGCTTCTCATTAAGGGAGTTGGCATCGTTGCCATTCAAAACGAGGTGATCGCACTGGTCATTTTTGGTATTGTCATCATGGGCGCCGCCTCGCTCCGCTTCCGCAAACGACTCGATTAATGTCATTGCGAGCCGCGTAACGGCGAAGCAATCTTTCCGCCTCCTCTAAAAACTTATTCTCCAAAGGAGTTTCACATGAATCATAAATTACCTCCCATGCCCGTTCGTATCGTTCTTGCGGCGCTCGCGATTGGCGCATTAATCTACGTTGCCTTTCTCACTATTAATCCGCCTGGCAATGGCGAACTGACCGCCTCTGGCTCGATCGAAGCCGTTATCGTTAATGTTGCGCCTGAGATGTCTGGCAAAGTTCTGGCTGTGGATGTGGAGGAGGGGCAGCCCGTCAAGACCGATGACCCGCTGCTTCACCTTGACCCAACCCTGCTGACTGCTCAACGAGCCGTTGCCGCCGCCAATCTGGATGCGGCGAAAGCGGGCGCGCTGACCGCTCAAAGCGCATTGAATACCGCCCAAAGCCAATATCAGATTGCGCTGGAATCGGCACTTGCTCTCGACAAAAAATCTCGCACTCAGGATTGGTTCACGAAAGACCCCAATCAGTTTGAACAACCCGACTGGTACTTCTCCCGTACCGAACAACTCAAGGCGGTTCAGGGTCAGGTTGAAGTTGCGTTCAAGGCGCTGGAAGAAGCCCGCGCCAATTTAGAAAATGTCAATGTCTCTGTGGAACAGACCAATTTTCTAAAAGCGGAACAGCGATTGCTCGATGCGCGGCTCGCCTATCAGATGGCGAAGGATGTCAACAACCTCGCCCAAAACTCTGCCGATGCCAATGCGCCTGTTGGAAAATACAACAGCACCCATTGCGGTACCAACGACGGCTATGTGGTGGATAACAAAAAACTGACCAACCGCATTTATGGCTGCACAGGCGACGACCAACTTTCTGAGGTGGGCGATAATCTTTTTGATGCCGCTGAGTTGGAATTGGACGATGCCCAAAATGCCTACGATGAATTGCTCGACACGCAGGCGGCGGATGATGTGCTGCAAATGCGCGCGGAAGTCTCGGTGGCGCAGGAAAGATATTACGCGGCGCTTGACTATCTGCGAAAATTCCAGACGGGCGAACAGTCCACGGCGGTGCTTGTGGCTGAGGGCGCTTTAGCCCAGGCTCAGGCGGCGGCAGATCAATCTCAAAATGCAATCGCGCAGGCGCAAGCCAATCTCGATTTGATTGACGCGCAAATCGAAAAACTGGCTGTGTTCGCTCCAATAGACGGCGTTGTGCTGACTCGCAACGTGGAGCCTGGTGAATTTGTGCAGCCTGGCGCGGTGGCGCTGACGATGGCAGACATCACCAATTTAACCATCACCGTCTATGTCCCCGAAGACCGCTATGGACAGATCAGCCTTGGGCAAGCCGCAGAGGTCAGCGTGGATTCCTTCCCCGACCTGACCTTTACCGCCACCGTCATTCACATTGCAGACCAGGCAGAGTTCACCCCGCGCAATGTCCAAACTGTTGAAGGACGAAGCGCCACGTTTTACGCCATCAAATTGAAGGTCGAAGACCGCGATGGGAAGTTGAAGATCGGGATGCCGGCGGATGTGGTGTTTAAATAATGTTGAACGTTCAACGTTGAAAGTTTAACGTTATAAAATATGGAGGAAGAAATGGCGGCTATCACGAGATTTGAAGAGATTGAATCTTGGAAGACTTCTCGACAATTGACCCTGTTGGTTTACAAATTTTCAGAGCAGGGAGCGTTTGCGAAGGATTACGGTTTGAAAGACCAAATTCGCCGCGCGTCGGTCTCGGTGATGAGCAATATTGCCGAAGGATTCGAAAGCAGGACGAATGTTCAGTTTGTCAATTATCTCGGTCATGCCAAAGCCTCTTCGGGCGAAGTCCGCTCGCAACTTTATGTGGCAGCCGACTTGAATTACATCTCGCAGGAACAATTTTCCGAAGCGTATGAATTGGCAGACAAATCATCCCGCCAGATTCGCCGATTTATCGAGTATCTCGAAAAGAATTCAGCAAGCCGCAGTGTGAGAGATGACTCGGCGGAATATAAGACCGATGTTGAGGATTGAACGTTTAACGTTAAACGTTCAACGGAAAGGCTGACAAAATGGCAGCACCGAAGTTTGACTGGGTTAAGATGAAAAACGTTCAAAAGATTCATCGCGGACTTTATGCGATTGGATTTGGTTCGCTCATCGGCGGATTCATCGTCCTGTTGACGACCACAGGCAGAAAGTCTGGATTGAAGCGGGTGACGCCCCTTCAATATGAAAAGATCGGCGCGGATTATTATCTCGGTGCGGCGCGTGGAGTCAATGCGGATTGGGTTCGCAATATTCAGGCGAATTCACAGGTTGAACTCCGCGTGGGCGCGAAACATGTTCAAGGCACAGCGGAAGTTGTCACCGACCCTGCCAGGTTTGCCGACTTTATCGAAATCCGCCTTCAACGCCATCCGCGCATGATTGGTTTCATCATGGAAAAGGCGCACCGCTTGCCGAAACGCCCCAGCCGCGCCCAATTGGAAGACATGGCGAAGACTGAGGCGTTTGTGATCGTGCATCCAAACGTTGAACGTTAAACGTTTAACGTTCAACCCAAAGGCTCTTATGACTGATTATTTAGTAAATGCAACAGGTCTAAAAAAATCCTTCGGCGCAACCCGCGCTGTGGATGATGTATCCCTGCAAGTGAAAGCAGGTGAAATTTACGGGCTGGTCGGCTCGGATGGCGCGGGCAAAACCACCACCATGCGCCTGCTGGTCGGCGCGTTGTTGCAGGACGCGGGCGAAGTCAGCGTGTGCGGCTATGACATACAAAAACAAACCGAACAAGCCCGCGCGCAGATTGGCTATCTCTCGCAAAGATTTTCCATGTACGAAGACCTGACCGTTCTGGAAAACATCCGCTTCTTTGCCGAGATACGCGGACTTTCCCAAACCGAATGGCTGCCGCGTTCGATGGAAATTCTTGAGTTCGTCGGCTTGGGTAAATTCAAAGACCGCCGCGCGGGGCAACTCTCAGGCGGCATGAAGCAAAAACTGGGACTGGCAACTGCGCTGGTCACACGTCCGCGCCTGCTGTTGCTCGATGAACCCACCACAGGCGTTGACCCCGTCACCCGTCAGGATTTTTGGCAACTGGTGATTAAGTTGGTGTCACAGCCTGCGTCGTTAAACGTTGAACGTTCAACGTTCAACGACGAGAGTTTAAGTAACACACAACACGGGGTAAGCGTCATCATCTCCACCCCCTACATGGATGAAGCCTCGCGCTGTCATCGCGTTGGATTTATGAAAGCGGGCAAAATCATCGCCGAAGATACCCCGTCCAATTTGCGCGCGCGGCTGAACGGGCGCGTGTTGGAGTTGCGCGGCAGTCCAATCAATGTGCTGCGGCATGTGGCGCATCAGGATGAAGACGTGGAGGATGTCGCCGCCTTTGGTGACAAGTTGCATGTCCGTATCCGCGCAGGAAAATCTGAACTCGTCATGGGTCGCCTGCCCGACGAGATCAAATCCGCTGGCGGCACGCTGATTGATTTGCGTGTCATTCCGCCCGCATTGGAAGATGTATTTATCGCCCTTTCGGAACGTTAAACGTTTAACGTTTTGCATTCACAGGAAACTTATGGAAACAGTCATCAAGGTCGAAAATCTAACCCGCCGCTTCGGCGATTTCGTTGCCGTGGATCACATCAACTTTGAAGTGCAGTCTGGTGAAGTCATTGGCTATCTTGGACCCAACGGCTCAGGTAAAACCACCACCATTCGCATGTTGCTTGGCTTGCTCAAGCCCAGCAACGGCAAAGCCACAGTTCTCGGCTACGATGTCTTCAAACAAAGCGAAGAGATTCGGGAACGCGTCGGGTACATGTCGCAAAAGTTCGCCATTTATGACGATTTGACCACGCTGGAAAATTTGACATTTTACGGCGGCGTGTATGGGATTAATGACAAAGCCCGCATCCAACAAACCCTTGAACTGGTCGGACTCAAAGGGCATGAGCATACCCTGACGCGGGACATGTCCACGGGCTGGCGGCAGCGGCTTTCGCTTGGCATTGCGCTGGTTCATGAACCAAAATTACTCTTCCTCGATGAACCTACCTCAGGCGTTGACCCCACTGCCCGCCGCGCATTTTGGGATTTGATCTATCAACTGGCGGAAGGCGGCGTGACCATTTTAGTCACCACGCATTACATGGATGAAGCCGAATACTGCGAGCGCGTGGCGGTCATGCGCGACGGCAAACTGCTGGCGATGGATACGCCAACAAATCTAAAGAAGTCAATTATCACGGGCGATGTTTGGGAAGTGTATGCCAATCCGCTGGAGCAGGGGTTGGAGATTCTCGCCACACTGGACGGCGTGGAACGAGTCGGGTTGGCGGGGGATCATTTGCGCGTCATCAGTTCGCGGGTGGATAAAGAGTCAATGCAAAGCGTGTTGAGCGCAAACGGCATCCGCGTCGAAAAAATCGAAAGAGGCGAGCCAACTCTGGAGGATGTCTTCCTTTCGTTGGCACGGTAAAAACGTTCAACGTTAAACGTTTAACGTTGAACGTTCGAGAAACTATCCTTCCGGCGTGACAATTGCCATGATGAGATACACGAATAGCATCGCGCCATTGAAGGTGAAGAACCCCAGCACGAACAACAGGCGGATGATGGTTGGGTCAATGTTGAGGTAGTCACCAAGTCCGGCGCACACGCCCGCAATCATGCGGTTGGATTTGCTTCGATAGAGGGTTTTTATATCGTTCATTTTTTGCTCCTTATGTTTGTCTATTTGTTTTACGCAGTGAAATAAAAAGAGTTGCATATCTAAATAAAAAAACTCCGAGCCTTTGCAGGTTCGGAGTTTTTAAAATGACGTTTCGATTATTTTTCAGGCGGCTTAATTTTCGGTCTGTTTCGCAATGATTCAAAGCCCATGAAAATCAACGTAAATGAGATGGACAGCACGCCAAAAATTAACAGCAGAATGCTCCAGTCGAAGGTCTGCCACCAGGAAGGGGTTGTCGTTTGTTGCGATTGCCCCTGCCCTTGTCCTTGACCCTGCCCCTGTCCTTGACCCTGTCCCTGAGGCGTGGCTGCGGCTGATTGCCCTTGTCCTTGCGCCTGTGGTGTGGCTTGCGCCGATTGACCCTGTCCTGCTGTGGTCGTTGTTGTGGTTGTATTATTTCTCAGCCAGGGCGGACCACCTCCGCCGCCTTTGGCTGGGACAGCCACTTCGGGCGCAGTTGCCTCCCATTGGCGGATGAAGCCCACGATGGCTTGAATTTCCACTTCGGTCATGCGATCACCCCAAACGGGCATGGCAGTTCCAGGCACGCCGTTGGTGATGATCTGCTGAATGGCAAGATCGCCGGTGTCGGTTAGGAAGGCTTTGACGTTGAGTGCGGGCGCGCGTTGTGTTCCCTGCCCTTCGGGACCGTGACAGCGGGAGCAGTTTTGTGAAAACAGTTGCCCGCCCAGCGCGATGCTTTCTTCGGTGGTGGCGATGGGGACATTCGGCGCGGGCAAAATTCCAGTGGGGACTTCATCCCAGCGTTGAACGAGGGTCACGAGCGCAGAAATTTCTTCGGTGGTCAGCACGTTGCTCCAGCCCGCCATGAGCGTGCCAGCGCTGCCGAGGGTGACGGTGCGAGTCAGTTCGTCTGCGGTTTTCTCGCGCACGAGCGGATCGTTCAAGGCGGGGGCGATGCCTGTGCCGAGTCCATCCGCGCCGTGACAGGCGACGCAGTTGGCGGCGAAGAGCGTGACTGCGGTTTGCAGGGTTGCACCATCGGGGAGATTCGCTACTTCGGCGAGCAGAGCAGGATCGGCTTCGGTGGTGAACGGGACGAGCGGAGCAAGTCCCAAATTAACCACGCGGTCGCGGGTTTCGTTCCAGTCGCCCGATTGAATCAAACTCACCAGTTCCGAAATTTGATAATCACTGAGCGCGCCGCCGTCTTCCCTGCTCCAGGCGGGCATGGCGGTGTTGAAACGTCCGCGCGCGATGGTTTTGGTCAGGTCTTCATACGCCATGGTTTGCAAGGCGGGGTTGTTCAACGCGGGCGTTGCGCCAATGCCTTCGCCCGACAGCCCGTGACAGACCGAGCAGTTTTGGGCGTAAAGAGTCATCGCGTCATCGAGTTGGGTGTGCAGAATTTGAGTCTGCGACTCGGCAATGCGGGTGGGTTCGTGGAGCATGTAAAAGCCAAGCCCGAAGACGATCAGTTGCGTCGCCAGCAAGCCTGCCAGTATTTCAAAGAGACGGGTGCGGTTTTGGGGGAGGTTCATAATAATTTCCTGTTCAAACCTGACAGGTCTCATCGCGGCTCTGGTCAATCAAGGCGACTGTGAAGACCTGTCAGGTTTCTTGACTATGGATAAACAACCTGCGCGGTTTCAAAGGTTTGGCGTTCCATCAGATTGCCAGTGTCCACGTTGATTTGACCGTCTGTGATGCTGACGCCGAATAAATCTAGCGGGCGCGGGGCGGGCGGATTTTCCACCGCGCCTTGCTGATCGAATTGCGAGTTGTGACAGGGGCAGATGAATTTCTGCGCGGTGGCGTCCCAGGGGACGGTGCAGCCGAGATGCGTGCAACGGTGATAAACAGCCAGCACGCCGCCGTCTCCGAGGCGCACGATGTAAAAACGCCCATTGGTGATGTGCGTGACCGAGTTGAGCGGAAAGTCATCCACAAGACCCGCGTTGATGATCGAGCCAAATTCGCCTTCGGTCAGGCGCGGTTGCAGGTAGGCAATAAAGATGCCTGTGGTTTCTACCAGGGCAAGTCCGCCAAAGAATGCCCAGGCAATTTTGAGGAAGTCACGGCGGGAGGGGGGAATGGGAGGGGTTTCAGACATAATAAATTCCTGTGGTTTTACGGAATACGCAACACGCAATATTTGTTTCGTGTTCCGTGGATTTAGTGTGTGGCAGCGGGCATATCCCACGCCCAGAAGAGCGCCATGCCAGGTCCGCGGAAGAAGATGCCGACGATGGTTAATACGACAAAGGCGGTGAAGAGGAATGTGGTAATAAACAGCACGCGCTCTTCGGTGTCGGCGTGGAAGAATTTGACCGTCCATTCGTCGAGCAGGATGATGGGGAAGAGGATGATCGCCAGCGGAATGAGCCCGTTGGAGAGGAGGGTATCCCAGGTGGGAAGCCAAAGGCTCCAGTTGAGGATAAATTCGTCGAGCAGCACCCAGATGGGGGTGAGGATGAGCGCCATGCCAATCGCCAGAACGGTCAGAGATCGCCCGCGGTGCGAGCGGAAATAAATCCCCACACTTTGCAAGTTGATGTCAAAAAACGGCAGGAGGAAAATTCCCAAAATTGCCAGGCTGGGCAAAATGATGGCGCCGACCAGCGGGTGAAAGTGCAGCAATAATTCCTGCAAGCCCATGAAGTACCAGGGCGCTTTGGCGGGGTTGGGTGAAACGTCGGGGTTGGCGATGCCTTCGAGCGGGGCGGGGACGAGCATGGCAAAAACCAACAGCAGGGCAAATGCCGCAATGGCAAAGACCAACTCGCGGCGCACGAGGTGCGGAATGGTCGTCACGCGCTCAACCTTTGGCGGCTCCACTTCATCCAGTTTTTTGGGCTGAGTCAAACCGCCGTCTTTGCGGACGCGCCAGAAGTGGTACATCATCAGCCCGAAGATCATCAACGGGATGAGCGAAATGTGCATGGAATAAAAATTGAGCAGGGTATTCGCGCCGACTTCGGGACCGCCGAGGATCAGTTGCCCCATCCAATTGCCGATGAACGGCACATAATTGATGATGCTCGTGCCGACAGTAATCGCCCAGAAGGCGAGTTGATCCCAGGGCAGAAGGTAGCCCGTGAAGTTTGCGCCGACAATTAACAGAAGCATGGCGACGCCAATCAGCCAGTTGAGTTCGCGCGGCGGGCGGTACGCGCCTGTGGCAAAGACGCGAATCAGATGAAGCACGGCGACTACGATTAGTAAATTCGCGCTCCAGTGATGCAGGTTGCGGACGAGTTCGCCGAACCAAACGTTGGAGTTGATTTCGAGAATGTCGAGATAGGCTTGCGGCGCGGCGGGCGTGTAATTGTTTTGCAGCACAACGCCCGTCAAGCCAAGTACCGCCATCAGCAGGGCAGAAAGTCCGCCCAAGCCCCAACTGTGTGTCCAGTTCATGGTAGAAGCGACAACCTTGGTGGGGTGCAGGTGCAGGACGAGGCTGTCCACGACCATCCGCATTCGTCCGCGATCATCTACGGGCATTGCTTCGGGGATGAGCCGCTCGCGCATTCGGTCTAGCATGGATGCTTCATTTTCGGGGGTGGGTGTTTCGTCTGGCATGGAGTCTCCTGGGTAAAAGTAGATGCAAGTTGCAAGTTACGAGTTACGAGTTACACGCTACATACTGTAAGGCTTGAACTGAAATGAAACACATCTTTTTTGATATTTTGATTTCAACCGTGTAATTGTAACCACTTATTGATAGAGCCAAAAAAGAAATTATGAAGATTTAGTAAAGAAAGGGGGCATCATAAATTTTGCATAACCTTATCTGTATGTTTAATCTTTCTTTACAATTGAGTTCTATCATAGGGGCAAGGTTGCAGACAAAACGCAGCCATCAAAACTAAAAATAATAACCAACTAACCAAAAGAGGTAAATCATGTTTAAAACACTAAAAACAATCCTGGCGGGAATTCTCGCCTCAGTCATCGTCATCGCCATTGGAGCAAGCGTCTACACCGCGTTTGCCGCGCCTGGCACAAACATCTTCTCACGGCAATCTGAACCCGTTGCAAATGGAAATGGCAATGGCGGAAACGGAACAGGCGCGCAAACATCCGTGCTGGACATCCCCGCTTCTGATCTGAGCGCCGAAGAAGCCGCCGCGCTGCTTTTCATGCGCGAAGAGGAAAAACTCGCCCGCGATGTGTACAACGCGCTTTACGCAACCTGGGGACAACAGACCTTCACCAATATCGCGTCCAGCGAACAAATGCACATGGATGAGATCAAAGTATTGATGGATCGCTACGCGCTGACCGACCCCGCGCTGGCTGAAGCAGGTCAATTCACCAATCCCGAACTTCAGGCTTTGTACACCCAACTGGTCGCGCAGGGCAATCTCTCCCTCGCAGACGCTTTGAAAGTGGGCGCAGCCATCGAAGAAATTGACATCCGCGATTTACAAACCCGCATGGCTGAAACTGACAACGCCGATATTCAACAGGTTTATACCAGCCTGATGAACGGTTCCTACAGTCACTTGAAAGCCTTCACAGGTACTTTGTTGACCCAAACAGGCGAAACTTATGTGCCGCAATATATGACCGCTGAACAATATCAGACCATCATCTCCAGCACGAGCAATGGACAGGGTGAGGGACAAGGCACTGGCTCACAGGGAACTGGTGGACAGGGTCAAGGCGGTGGACAGGGTACTGGCTCACAGGGTCAAGGCGGACAGGGTCAAGGCGGACAGGGCGCGGCAAGTGGAACCATGCAAGCCGATCTGACAGCCGCAACCACCATTCACGGCACAGTGGTTAGTTTCGACCAGATGGGACTCAGCCTGACCCTTGACGACGGCTCCGCGTTCTACGTCCAACTTGGCAACTCACGCTACAGCCAGACCAT
>DYML01000049.1:5307-19623 GCA_020721605.1 Anaerolinea thermophila | reverse complement strand
GCCCCCGTCTCCTGCCTGGGGGCTGGGACGACAAAACTGGCTTTGACCGCCGCCGAAGGCTGACTCAAATGCCCGCGCAAACTCTCCGCCATAAAAACGGTGTGCCCCGCGCGCTGAAAGACGCGGGCAAGTTCCAGCGCAACGGGCGCGCGCCCGCCGGTTAACAGAATATTTGCCATGTTGATTTACCGCGAAGAGCGCTAAGGACGCAAAGATTTAAAAGATTTTCTTCGCGTTCTTTGCGTGCTTGGCGGTTCAAAAGGTTAAAACCAATCCGCCGATGGACAACCCCGCTCCCGTACCGACGAGCAGAACCTTCTTTCCGCGCTGGATATTCCCATCCCGCACTGCCTGATACAACGTGGCGGGAATCGACGCCGCAACGCAATTACCCAATGTCTCCAGCGTGGACATGATTTTAGAAGACTCCCAGCCGAAGCGCTCCAGCATCATCAAGCCGACCTTGCTCGCCTGGTGGGGAACAATGACATCAATATCCAAACTGCTCTTTGAAAGGCCAGGGTACAACTCCTCCAAAAATTCATGGGCAATGCCGCGCACCATTCTCAGCACGGCGGGACCGTCCATGTGGAACAGGTCGTCTTCGGGGTTGTGATTTGCGAAGCGCGGATGAAGCCGCGAGCCGCCGCCCATGATGGCGGTGAGATATGCGCCGTCACCGTAGGTCTTGAAATGGGCGCGATGAATCATGGACTTGTCGCCTGCTTCGGGCTTGGTCACAACCACCGCCGCAGCCGCATCCCCAACCAGCGTGGCGGACTCATGCTCCTTCGGGTTGATTCCACACGAAGCCACGTCCGCGCTGCAAATCAGGATATTTTTGTAGCGTCCGCTGTGGATGAAGTTGGACGCCACATCCATGCCCGCGACAAAACTCAAACAAGTGGTGTGAACGGTCATGGCGGGAATACCTGATTTTCCCAGTCCCAGCTGGCGTTGAATCAGCGAACCCGTGTCGGGGATGGCTTGCTCGCCCGTGCCAGAGGCGTTGATGATGAGGTCGAGTTGATTCGGCTTGAGCTTGGCTTCGTCCAACGCCTCCCGCGCCGCCTCCGCCGACATGAACGACGAGGTTTCATCCGTCACCCAGCGCCGCTCGCGCACGCCGTTGCGCCGCTCCACCCAGCCCGCCGAAAGTCCGCATAGGGCTTCGACCTCCGCGTTTGAAACAATCCGTTTGGGTAAATATCTTCCCAACCCAATAATTTTGAGGGAAATATCCACTTGCATAAAGTCTCCTGTTTGTTATCCACTTCACAATCCGTTGCTAAAAATCCATCTTCCGAAAATACGGCGCCGCGTACTTTGTAATCACCTTAATCAACTTCCAGGGCAACTGCCTGCAAAGCAATAGATGCTTCGTAAACACCGCGTTGTACTCTGTCACCGACTCGCCACCGCGCATCTTCTTGAACTTACCCACCCCGCCGCTGGCATGAACAAGCAGTCCACGTCTCACGCCCTCCTGCAAGGTAATTAATGTCAGCAAGCGATACAGCCCTTCTTCCTGCGGCAGGCTCGTATCATAGCCAAAAAGCGGCTGGGTCATCGCGCCATTGCGGATGAAGAATCCCATAATCGCGTTCAACTGCCCATCCTGCTTAAGTCCGCACAGATGCAGGGTTTCCGCGTCTCGCGCCAGTTTCAAAAAGTCAAACGTAAACTGCGGATTGAAATACGAATACTTCTGCAAATACAACAACTGATACAACTTCACAGCACGGTGGAGTTCATCGTCAGACAATTCTTTTCCGCTCACCACTTTATAGCCGTTCTTTTTTAAGACGCGCAAATCTTCCTTGCACTGTCGTGTCTTCAACGCCGCAACGGGGTCCATATACCAAACCTGCCGACTCAAAACCAAATCGTAGCCAAGCCCTTCCAGCGCTTGATAGACATGCGGATTCTTTTTCTGATCCACCGAACGGAAGACGATTGCCCGATCTGGAAACCAGCGGATGAGCGCTTCGCTCAACGCCGACAACTGGTCGCTGGTTATGGACGGATAAAGATTCGTCGAAAGCAGGTAGTTGTTGACGTATGCCACCCTGTCAAAATCAGCGGCGCGAAAAAACTTCGCCACAGGAAACAGCAGGAGTTTAATCAACGCTTCCATAGGCGGATTATTGAGATGTTTCACTTCCTCCAATCCGCCGTAGGAGATGTAATGACTGTACGGCGAAACCGTGTAGGTATTGTCGGGGTGAAAATCTGTCACGGTGATTGGGATAATCACATCGTCCACTTTGGCAATCATCAACTGGGTGTTGAACACGTTGCGGATATATTTCTGAGCGCCGTCCGTCACCATTGGCAAAAGATACCGACGCGCATAATTCCCATCCTCCGTCTGCGGGAAGGTCAGGGTGTGGATGTTCTCGCGGGTGAAGAGTTGGGGGAACATAATTTTTTCACCACGAAGGGTCACAAAGGAAAACCTTCGTGACCCTTTGTGGTTAAAGTTTTTCCATTGCCCGAATCGTCGCTTCGCAATGCGACGGGACGACATGCGTTTCGGGGTGGGTGAAGTAAAAGGTCTGCAAATCTTTCAACGTCTTTCGGTAGGCTTCGGGGTCAGGGAAAAGGAAGTTTGCCACCTTGTGCGGCGGACGATTCTCAACGATGGATTGTTTCAGCCATGCGGCGTCCGCCACGAAGAAGAAGACCTGTCCGCTTTCATCGCGGGCGAAAATCCCCATTTGACCGTGCGCGTGACCTGGCAACTCCACGCCGATTAACGATTGATCACCTAGCAAATCGTAGCCCGTCTTGAACGGCGCATATTCCTCCGAGAGCAAAATTGTTTTGTTGATGTCCACCTCTTGCGAGCGCGAGTCAAAGTCGGACGGAATCAGCCCGCGCAGGAAGGCGTGTTTCATATCTTCGGAGGGAGATAGTCCGCGCAGGTGACCGAAGGCATGGGGCAGGTAAACAAACCGCGCCGCGGGGAAATCGGGCAGGGCGGTGATATGGTCGGCGTGGAAGTGGGAGATGAAAATGTGGGAAATGTCCTGGGGGCGAAGGTCAAAGGTCGAAAGTTGGTTGATTGCCAATTCTTCTTCGTGAAGTGTGACGGGAGTCATCCAGCGGTAAAACCGCTTCGGGAATTTTTTCGTCTCGTCGAAGAAGCGGTAGGAATAGCCCGTGTCAAAAAGCATCGCGCCAAATTGCGGATGACGAAACAGCGCGAACATGGCGGGAAAATGAATCGTGCGCCAGCGTCCGCCATGAATGGCGATGTGTTCGGGGGCGGTGCAGTAGCCCGCGTGAAGGATGTTGATTTTCATGATTCACCACAAAGTGTCACGAAGGAACACAAAGGAAAAAGCGAAAAAACTTCGTGACCCTTCGTGGTCAATGCCTTTCCTTCGTGCATGGCGATGTGTTCGGGAGCGGTGCAGTAGCCCGCGTGAAGGATGTTGATTTTCATTTTTCACCACAAAGTGTCACGAAGGAACACAAAAGAAAAAGCGAAAAAACTTCGTGACCCTTTGTGACCCTTCATGGTCAATGCCTTTCCTTCCACCATTTCAAAAACCGCTCCACGCCTTCCGCCACCGAAACTTTGGGTTGATAGCCAAGTTCATCCCTCGCGGCGGAAATATCCAGCGTGGCGCTGTGCGACAACATGCTGACCGTCAGCCTCGTCAGCGGCGGTTCGGGACTGTACGGAATGAGCGAGTAAACAAACTCGATGGCGGTCGCGGCGGCGGCGGCGGTTTTGTATGAAATCTTGCGCGTGGGGCGCGGCAGGTTCAACTCGTCGCAAATGCGGTTGACCAACTCCCAGATTTTGACAGGCTCGCCGTTGGAAATATTGTACTTTTTGCCCAGCGTATTCGCAGGCGACTCGACACACAGCAAAAGCGCGTCCACCACGTTTTGGATGTAGGTCAGGTCAACGATGTTTTCGCCGTCACCCAACATCGGCAGCCGACCCGATTTCAGCCGCGAGAGCAAACGCGGGAAGATGACCGTGTCGCCTTCGCCGAACAACGCACGCGGACGAATCGAAACTACCGCCAGCCCAGCGGCAAAGCCCTTGTCCACTTCCTCTTCGGCGAGGAGTTTGGTGGCGGCGTAGGCGCTGATGGGTTCGGGCAGCGGGTCATTTTCTTTCACGTTCAAATGGGAGCGATAACTGAAATAAATACTCGGCGTGGAAACATGCACCAGCCGCCTGACATTATTTTTCAAGCAAGCCTGAACCACGTTGCGCGTTCCAATCACATTGGCTTGATAGAACTTTTCGTAATTTCCCCAGGGCGAAGGCAGGGCGGCGCAATGAAAAACAACTTCCTGATTTTTGCACGTGGCAAGCAGGTCATCTTTTTGGGTGATGTCTGCCCGCAGCGGACGAATCCCCTCGTCTTTCAATTCATTCAACCGCAGTGGGTTGCGTCCCAGCGCGGTCACATCCCAGCCCATGCTGTGCAGGCGGCGGGTGAGCGCTCCGCCGAGAAAACCAGTGGCTCCAGTGACAAGGGATTTCATGGGTGATTGACGGGTAATTGGTAATTAGTGATTGGTAATTGGCGCTTCGCCAACTCTGCCAATTCTTCGCGGATGATTTTGGAGTTGTGCCGCACGTCGGTCGGGAATTTTTTCATGAAGAGAAAGTCCTTGATTTTGGAAGCCTGCGGGTGGTCTTTTGCCAGTTCCATCAATTCGCGCTTGATTGTATCCTTGTTTGCGCGGACGCCCTTTTGGAGTTCCACCCACAACACAGGGACGCCATCCACGCCCACCAACGCGGTGCGGTAGACCAGCGGATGGACGTTGAAAATCCCTTCGATTTGTTCGGTGAACAGCACATCGTCTTTCGTGACCACGCGGTGAGATTTTCGTCCGCAGTACCACAGCCGACCTTCTTCATCGAAATAACCCACGTCGCCCATGCGGTGGATGATTCCATCTTCGTGCTGGATTTTGGACAACCGATTCGCCTCCTCCCTTACGGTGTAACGCTCCGTCACCGCCCCGCCTTGAACTGTGATTTCCCCAACGATATTGGGTTCCACCTCAAGCGAATCCTGCCAGCGCTCAATCGCCGACTCGCTGATTCCAATCACTCTGACTCTCGCCCCGTCCACAGGCTTCCCCAAACACACGCCCGCGCCCTTGGCTGATTTATCCCGCACCTCAAAAATCTCGCGGCTCTCAACTTTTGCAATCGGCAAAACCTCCGTCGCGCCGTAAATGCCAAAGAGATCGGTTTTGTCATCCAGCAGTTTTCTGAAATCTTGTTGAAGTTGAATTGTCGCAGGCGCGCCCGCCGTGATGACCCGTTTGAGACTGGAGAGGTTCGCCCTGAGCGGAGCCGCCGCTGTTTGGCGGCGTAGTCGAAGGGCAGGTCGGCGCTTCGACTGCGACGCAGCAATCGCGCCTCCGCTCAGCGCGTACTTGGATAGAATATCCAACACCACCGGCGAGGCGAACATGTTGGTCACGCCGAAGCGCTGAATTGCCTGAATCACCTTCGCGGGGTCTGTTTTACCAGGCACAGGGAAGGAAATATCGGGGATGACCGAGGTCGCGCCGAGCAAAACATCAATCAGCGCGTAGAGCGGGAAGGCGGGCAGGTCAACTTCATCGGGCGAAATGCCGAAGGCTTCGACCAGCATATCCAATTGCGCGGATAAATTTCCATGCGTGAAAAGGACGCCTTTGGGAATGCCCGTGCTTCCGCTGGTGTAGATGACCGCCGCTTCTGGAAGGTTACTCGTCGTCACAGGTTGAACGTTGAACGTTAAACGTTTAACGGATTCAATCGTGAGATTATGTTTGACCGTCCCCCTCCCCCAGCCTAAAAGTTTGCGTAAAAAGTGAGTGAGCGTGTTCCCAATAAAAATATCGGGTTTGGCTTCGGCGAGGCATTTGCCGACTTTCTTCAAGCCAATCGCGGGGTCGAGGATGATGGGGACGACTCCCACTTTCAGCATGGCAAATGCCAGGGCGAAGAAATCAGCCGAGGGCGGAGTCAGCAGGGCGGCGGTCATGCCGGGGGCAATGCCACGCTTCGCATCCAAAAGTCCAGCCGCGAAGCATTCCACCAAATCAGACAACTGCTCGTAGGTGACAGTTTCCCATTTTTGCTGACGCGCAGAAAAAAAGATCAAAGCGGACTTGGCAGGGTGGAATTGAATTGTAAATTGGAGGCGCGAGATGATATTCATGTCTGCGATTGTATCTGCGAAATAAAATACAGCGAGGAAAAAAGGCTTGTATTTGACCATTTTTGGCATAAAAAGCCTGACATGTTTGGCTGGCATAAGTGACATTCTTCACATTGAGAATAGTTCAGCCTATAAAGTATAATGGCGCGAATTATCGTAACTACTCCGACCCTAAAGATTTTCTTTGCAGTCAAAGATATTTTTTTGTAAGCAGTCTTTGGAAAAACAAAGATCCAACCCAAAAACTTTAGGATCTGCTTTTGTAACAAAAAATCAACAGACTGGGCAGTTACGAACCATATCAAACTACAACAGAAAGTTATGGAGGAAGCCAAAGTGTTTCATGCGCTTGTCAGTATCAAGCAGGTACCAGATACGACGAATATTCGTATTGACCCGGAGACCAACAACCTCATCCGGCAAGGGGTTCCTACAATCCTCAACCCGTACGACGCTCATGCCGTAGCGGCGGCTGTGGAATGGAAACGTAAACTCGGCGGAAAAGTCACCATCATCACCATGGGACCGCCGGCAGCCGTCACGTCTTTGCGTGAATGCATAGAAATGGGCGCAGACCGCGCCATTTTAATTTCGGCGCGCCAATTTGCCGGAGCAGACACCTGGGCGACATCGTATGTGCTGTCTGAGGTGGTCAAGGAAATTCACGCAAAAGACCCCATTGATTTGGTGTTTTTTGGAAAGCAAGCCATTGACGGTGATACAGCGCAGGTAGGACCAGGCGTTGCCGTACGGCTGGATTTACCCGTAGTGAGTTATGCGGTAAAAATACGCGAAGTGAATCTTGAAAAACGCTACGTCATCATCGAACGCAAAACCGAGAGCCGCAACGAAGTCATAAAAACCACGCTGCCCGCTGCCCTCACTTGCGAAAAAGATATTGCCGAAATTCCGTTTGCATCACTGCCCGACCTGGTCTACTCCCTGCGCTATGAGCCGGAAGTGTGGACAGCAGAAAGCCCAATCACCTTTGAGCCTGCACTGCTTGGCTTAAAGGGTTCTCCCACCACCGTGTTCAAAACCGGCACACCAGACAAACACACCGCTGGAGAAGTCATCAAAACCGCAGACATGGGCGTGGATGGCGCCGTCAAAGTGGCGTTAGAAAAGATATTGGGGGTTGAAGGCATGGTATCCATGTTAGGAGTACAAAAATGACCAGACGTTTTTGGGTTTACATCGAACAAGAAGACGGCAAAGCCCACCCCGTAGCCTGGGAATTGCTGGGCGTGGCGCGCCGCCTGGCAGACGAAGTCAATGACAACGCAGTAGTTGAAGGCATTTTGGTGGGTCACAACATGGAAGAACTTGCCAAAGAAGCCATTGAATACGGCGCTCAAACCGTCTATGTGGTAGACGACCCCGCCTTTAAAAATTATCTCAACAAACCATATACCACCGCGCTGACCGCACTCGTAAAAAAATACGACCCGGAAGTTTTGCTGGTGGGCGCCACCACGCTGGGACGTGACCTTGCAGGCGCCGTAGCAACCAGCATTGGCACCGGCTTAACCGCCGATACCACTCACCTGGCAATGGGCGAAGTAAAAGGAAGCGACAAAAAATTACTGCTGGCAACCCGCCCCGCCTTCGGCGGGAACGTCATTGCAACCATTGTTTGCCGTGACTACAGCCCGCAAATGGCAACCGTGCGCCCGCGCGTATTCACATCTGCCCCGCGCCAAACTGATGCCAAAGGCGAAGTTGTACGCGAGATCATTCCCATCACCCCGGAAATGATCAACGCCGAAATTTTGGAATTTATCACCAATGACGCATCTTCGGTCAAACTGGAATACGCCGACATTATCGTCTCTGGCGGACGCGGGCTTGGCGGAGCAAAAGGCTTTGCCCTCATCAAAGAACTTGCCGATGAACTGGGCGGCGTAGTTGGCTCCAGCCGCGCCTGCGTAGATGCAGGCTGGATCAAATACGACCACCAGGTTGGACAAACCGGCAAAACCGTACGCCCCAAACTGTACATTGCCGCCGGCATCTCTGGCGCCATTCAACACAAAGTAGGAATGCAGGAATCCGACTTCATTCTGGCAATCAACCGCGACCCCAATGCCCCGATCTTTGATGTCGCCACAATGAGCATTGTCGGCGACTTGTACGAGGTCATTCCCGCCATGATTAAACAAATTCGGGCGCTCAAAGAGGCTCAACATGGATAAGAACGAAAAACTTGTTTTTGATGTCATTGTAGTGGGCGCTGGTCTTTCTGGCTCTGCGGCGGCAGCAATTGCAGCGCGCAGCGGCTTAAAAGTGGCGCTCATTGAACGCGGTCAGACCCCTGGCAGCAAAAATTATTTTGGCGGCGCACTCTACACCCACTCCCTCATGGAAATCTACCCTGACTTGTGGAGCCGCAACCCACCGCTGGAACGCCCCGTCACCGAAACCGGCTTCTGGTTCCTCTCCAAAGACGGCATGGTCAAAACCACCGTTCAAGGCGGAAAACTCAACAACCAGCCCATAGATGCCTACGTTGCCCTGCGCGCCAAGTTTGACAGTTGGTGGGCAGAACAGGCGCAAAAAGAAGGCGTGTTCATCATCTCCAAAACCGTTGTCGTAGACTTCATCCGCGAGAATGGAAAAGTAGTCGGCGTAATGACAGACCGCCCACAAGGTGAAATTTACGCCCCGGTGGTCATCCTCTCTGAAGGCGTTAACAACCTGCTAACTCAAAAACTAGGGCTTGCCAAACACGACCTAAAAGGCGAATCTTCTGCGCTGGCAGTCAAGCAATTAATCTCGCTTCCTGCGGCAACCATCAACTCGCGCTTTGGCTTAACCGATAATGATCACGGCGTGGCAATGTCGGTCATGGGCGATGTTTCAATGGGCTTGCCCGGACTTGGCTTCATCTACACCGGTATTGATTGCGTTTCAGTGGGCGTAGGCGTCACCCTGGAAGCCCTAACCGAAGCGCACATCAAACCCTACGAACTACTACAACGCTACATGAACCACCCCATGATCGCCCCGCTCATTGCCGGTGGACGGTTAATGGAATATGGTGCGCACATCATCCCCGAAGGCGGCTGGAAGGACATGCCCCAACTTTACACAGACGGCGTTCTTGTGGCAGGGGACGCGGCATCCATGGTCAACGCCCTGCACTGGGAAGGTACCAACATGGCAATTGTGGCAGGCAAATGCGCCGCAGAAACCGCCATTGAAGCGCACCAAAAGAAAGACTTCTCCGCCCAGTCACTTTCCAGTTACCGCACCCGCCTTGACCAACGCTTTATTATGACAGACCTGCACCAGTACCGCAACCTGTCTCACTTCTTAAAAACCCACCCAGACTTCATGGCAATTTACCCAACCTTCCTCAACGATGCGCTGGGAATGTTCTTCTCTGGCTTTGGAAAACCCAAAAAACAATTGTACAAGGATATTCTGCGGTCACTGACCGACCGTCGCCCGCTGCTAAAAGCGGTGGGTGATATTGTGGCTTTTGGCAGAACCATTATGGGTATATAAAAAAGGTGAATCCTATGACTGAAACTACCAAAAAATACGATCTACCCGAAGTATATATTGACGATATTTTAATGTCGCTCAAGTATTTTGCAGACGAGCATGAAGCGCACCTGAAAATTATTGACCCCCAGGTTTGCGTAAATTGCAAAGAAAAACCTTGCATTCAATTCTGCCCGGTAGGCGCCTACCGCACGCAAGACGGCGGAACTGTGCAGATCGCCTTCCAAAGTTGTATTGAATGCGGCACCTGCCGCGTTATGTGCCCGCCCGCCAATGTCTCTTGGAAGTTGCCGCGCGGCGGATTTGGCGTATCTTATAAGTTTGGCTAACCCGCCCCTTGTTTCTAAAACTCCCCTCGCGCCAGCCCTTCAAAAACAAGGTTGAGCGTGAGGGAGATTGGCATCTCATTCCCGTACGCGCCGTGTACTAAAAAGTACATGGCGCGTATATTTTTTAGCCGCTCACAAATAAGAAAACACCCCAACGCGGGCGCTATTATCCTTCGCCCAAAACAATCACCATAAAAAGGGGCTGCGCTTACAAACCCAAATTTTGTTTGGGAAAATTGTCACAAATGAAAATGACAATGTCCACTGGCATTAACCGTAAAAAAGAAACATACTATTTGGGTAGATGTTTATGCTGTTGATAGCCACAGCATAATTTTTTTATACAGTGGGCATCCGCTTTTCGGGAAATCACCTGCAAAAAGCGGGGCGGTTCAGGTGTTTTGATCATTTTAAATTTAAAAAACAGGAATGCTGATGGAATCAAAGAAGTCGAAAACGCTGGTCATTGGGCTTGGCAACCCAATGCTCGGCGATGACGGAGTAGGCTGGCGCGTGGCGGAGGACGTAAAAAAGCAGATGCCTGCCAACCTGCCAGTGGATGTGAACTGTCTCTCATTGGGCGGAATGAGGTTGATGGAACAATTTATTGGCTATGAATGCGTCATTTTAATTGACGCATTCACATTAGAAGAGCCAATTGGTTCAATCTTAATGTTAAAGTTACAAGACCTGCCGCATTATTCTGCTTTTCACCCGGTCAGCGCGCACGACACGCCGCTACAGTCTGCAATTGCCATGGGAAAATCAATGGGCGCGCAATTGCCGAGGGATGTGACCGTGATCGGAATTGCGACAAAACACGTCTGCGGGTTTAGCAAGTCATTATCCCCGCCCATAGCCGAGGCTGTGCCGCAGGCTGTAAAATTTGTACTGGATCTGCTTAACGAAAAAATATTGCACCAAAACAAATAAGACATCCTTGCGGATGTCTTATTTGTTTTGGTCTGCCTCATGCCGCCGCAGGTAGCCGTCTACAAACCAGCATAAAGATTGCACGCTCAACTTATTTTCACGCGCATAGGTCAGCCCAGTTTTTACCAGCAAACTTCCCATGCCCCTGCCTTCCAGCGCGGCAGGAACCCCGGTGTGTGTAAAAATGATCGAGCCGTCGTTGATTCTATAATTTAATACAGCAATCTGCGAATCAAGATGAATCTCAAATCTACCTTGCTGCAAATTGTGAATGACATGAAGGTTGTCTGGCGGCATTTTATTTTCGCTTTTGCTTTTGACGCGCAATGACGGCAATATATTCCATGATGATTTTTAGCCCGGCAAAGACGGTGGCGTCAGAAAGATCAAGCGGGGGCGCAATCTCAACCAAGTCCAAGCCGACCAACGGCAACCCCTGCATAGACTGAATCAAAATTAGCGCATCGCGCGCGGTTAGCCCGCCAAATTCAGGGATGCCCGTGCCAGGCGCAACAGAGGGGTCCAGGCTGTCAATATCAAATGAGATATGCACAGCATCACAATCTTGTAGAATGCGGCGCACGCTCTGCGCCACATTGTTCATGCCGCGCTCGGCAACATCTGCGGCGGTGTAGACATGCAAGCCACCATTTTCAATCAGGTCAATTTCCTGTTCTTCCCAAGAGCGCAAGCCAACCATGCAAATATCGCGCGGCTCAATGCCAGCCTCCATAGCGCGCCGCATGACAGAGGCGTGTGAAAGACGCGAGCCGTCAAACTCATCGCACAAATCTGGGTGGGCATCCACCCATAGCACGCCCAGTCGTTTTCCTGCATAGCGTTCACGCTGCCCCTGTAAAATGGGAATGGCAACCGAGTGATCGCCGCCGAGCAAAATGGGCAGGTTGGGCAGCGAGACAACCCGCTGACGCACCAGGTTAAAATCTGCTTCGGGGTCGGTGATGATGATGTCGCCCAAATCACAGATGGTTAAATCTTTAAGGCGGGTACGATCTTCGCTAAAGGGAGTTAAGTGCCGCGACCAGGCGCGCAAGCGTTCAGGCGCAAAGGCAGCCCCCTTGCGCGCGCTGGCAAGCCCGTCAAAAGGGATTCCGATCATGCTAAAATCAGTCTCGCTGGGAGACAAGTCTGGGCGGTGCAGGTCGCCCCATAAATTGTGAGTACCCTCAACAGTCATTGATTGTTCCTTTTTTACGCTCATTGTAACCTCGAACCTCTGACATTGACCCGCGTTCTGTTTGCTTTTACAATATTAAAGATGTTTCAAAAGTTCGCAGGTTTCTTTCGCCCCGATCACGACCCCCCTATTTTTTCACGGTGATTTACCTCATTATTTTTCTAGCGCCTGTTGCGGTATTGGCAAGTCAAAATCAACCTGGAATTTCATTTACAAGTACGCAGTCTCTCAGATTTTTGACATCCATACGGATAGCAGCCGCAGGGCAGTGAACCTTTCGGTTTCAGAGTTTTTTTGTGAAGTGCAAATTAAAAAGCGACTTTATAAATTTTCGGAGAAAAACATGCCTACCCCTATTGTTTCAAAACGCGCACCGATTTACGCCGATGTTCCCAATGAAAAGTGGAATGATTGGCGCTGGCAATTAAGCCACCGCTTGAACACCGCCGAAGATATTGAAAAAGTTTTAACCCTCACAGAGAGTGAGCGCAAGGCGTTACAAAAACCAGACCTCTTCCGCGTGGATGTAACGCCGTATTATATTTCGTTGATAGACCCCAACGACCCCAACGACCCAGTCCGCAAGCAAATTATCCCCACCTCGGAAGAGATGAATGCCTTTACCGCCATGATGGAAGATTCTCTGGCAGAAGACCGCCACTCCCCCGTGCCGGGGCTGGTTCACCGTTACCCAGATAGAGTTCTCATGCTGGTAACAACGCAGTGCGCATCCTACTGCCGCTATTGCACACGCTCGCGTATTGTCGGCGACCCTGGGCAAACCTTCAACCGCCAGGATTTTGAAATGCAGATTGAATATCTCAAACGTACGCCGCAAGTGCGAGACGTGCTGCTCTCTGGCGGCGACCCGCTAGTGCTGGCGCCGAAAATTTTAGAAGAGTTACTCACCCGCCTGCGCGAGATTCCACACATTGAGATCATCCGCATTGGGTCGCGCGTGCCAGTCTTTATGCCCATGCGCATTACGCAAGAATTATGTGATATGCTCGCCAGGTTCCACCCGCTGTGGTTGAATATTCATGTCAATCACCCGAATGAGATTTCAACCGAAGTTGCCGAGGCTTGCGACCGAATGAGCCGCGCAGGCATTCCGCTGGGGAATCAATCGGTATTGCTGGCAGGCGTAAATGACTGTGTCCACATTCAACGTGAACTGGTACAAAAATTAACACGCATTCGGGTGCGCCCCTATTACCTGTATCAATGTGATCTGGTGGAAGGCGCAGGACACTTCCGCACGCCTGTGGCAAAAGGCATTGAGATCATCGAAGGCTTGCGCGGGCATACCTCTGGCTATGCGGTGCCGCAATTTATTGTAGATGCGCCCGGCGGCGGTGGTAAGATACCTGTCATGCCCAATTACCTTTTAAGCATGTCTGACCACAAGATCATTGTGCGCAATTACGAAGGCTATATCACAACCTACGAAGAACCGACTGAATACAAATCGCATGACCCAAAGACCTGTCTGTTCTGTCAAAACAAACGCCCCGAACCTGGGCAGACGGGGTTAACCGGCTTATTAGACGGAGACCAGATGTTCATTAAACCCCAGGACTTTGACGAACTACACAACCGCAATGGCATTCAACACCGCTTAAAAGACGAAAAGAAATGGAAACCGCTCGGCATTGGTTCGGGCGAAACAGATTAAATATAAACAAAGGTGGAAAGTCTTTCTAAAGACTTTCCACCTTCACAAACGTAGAGGAGAAAAAATGAAAAAACGAACTCAAATACTTGTTATTGCGCTAACCTTGTCGGTCTTAATGGGAGCCTGTACCCCAACCGCCACCGTACAGCAGAGCCAGCAAGCACAAAACACGCCAGAGTTGGATACCCAGTCGCAGATTAACACGGCAGTAGCGCAAACCATTGAAGCCCAAAATCAAATTGCAACTGCTGTTATGCTAACCACAGAAGCGCAATCTACTGCCACCCCAACGGCAACCTTATTAACCATCCCCACCCTAACCCCCTTTGTCATCTCCACCCCCACAACCAAACCCGCCAGCGGAGGCGGCAAACCGCCCGCCAAAGCAGCCTACTCCTGTGATGTCATCCGCGTGCGCCCAGCAGCCTACACAGAAATTAATCGCGGGCAGGAATTTGATATAAAAATGACGGT
>DYML01000049.1:0-5207 GCA_020721605.1 Anaerolinea thermophila | reverse complement strand
TTCTCATTCTTGCCTGCGCGCCTGTTGGCGCAGCAACCCAGCCCATTCCTCCGACCTTTGACCCTTTTTCACTGAGCACAGTCATTGCGCAAACGGCAGGCGCTGCCGCAACTCAAACTTTTGTGCTGCTCCCCACCGAAACGCCTACCCCAACCCTCACCAAAACACCCACAGAAGTACCGTCTTTCACCCCCACATTTCTAATTATCATTGTGACGCCCACAGTGCCATCGCTTACGCCCACGCTGGAAATTTCATCAAGCCCATTTGCCTGCCGCCTTGCCTCTCAAGACCCGCTGGAAGATTCGCTGGTTGCGAAAGGTCGAGAGTTTGCCGTCATTTGGCGGGTGATTAATGTTGGCGCAAATGCCTGGGACGGTAACAGTGTAGATTATCACTATCTCAATGGAGAAAAAATACACAAAACTTCGGCGTATGACCTGCCAGCCTCTGTTCCCACCGGCGGGCAGGTTGATATTATTGTAAATATGCAAGCGCCAAAAGAAGAAGGGTCGTACCGCACCACTTGGGCGCTGCGTACAGAAAAAAAGGATTTTTGTAAACTGAAACTAACGATTGTGGTTAAATAAAATACCGCCTTTTTTTCATTAAACAAAAAGTTCCCCCGCTTTTCGGGGGAACTTTTTGTTTTTAAGCAGAACACTAGGAAGCAGGCGGAAGCGGCTCGCTACTGGCTGTAATCGCTGGCTTTTTACGCAGGGTGAAGAACCCAACCCCAACGGGAATTAGAATAAAGATAAATGACAGGCACAGAAACACAAGCCCCATCGTCATTGCCGAGGCGGGGTCACTGCTGCCCATCACATCAATTTCTGCGCCAGGTATTTTGCTGGCTAAAATGGATGTGGAACCAAAAAAGCACATGAACAAACCAGGGCAACCGCACAGCGCCACCGCTGCGCCTGTGGCGAGAACACCTTTTGTTTTTGTATCCATGTTTCTCTCCTTTTTTATTTTTTAGATCGTGAAGGTTGCTTCTGCCGAAGCATTTACAACATCAATTACCCCAGTATACATTTAACAAAAATGGGATGCAAGTGCGGCTTGCATCCCATTTTTACTTTAACTTCGCAATTTAGCGCCAATTGTATTTTCAAGCCGCTTTACAATTTTATTTCTAAGGGCGGCGGCTTCGGCATCCGTCATGGTCTTGGCGGCTTGGTAAGTGAGACTGTATGCCAGCGATTTTTTACCCGCCCCAATTTTTTCATCGCGGTAGACATCAAACAGACGCGCGGCGGTTACGGTCTTGCCGCCGGTTTGCCTGATTAATGCTTCAACCACCGAGGCGGGGACTGATTCGTCAAGGATGAGGGCAATATCTTCATACATGGGTGGAAAATCGGAGACGGGCTGAATGCCGTAGGATGGGCTCAAGGCGCGTAGTTTTTCAAGATCGAACTCGGCAACCAAAACGGCAGGTTCGCCAAATTCATATTTTTCCTTCGCCAGCGGGTGCAGTTCGCCAAGCAAGCCAACAACTTCGCCGCCAATTTTTACCTCAGCCGATTTGCCAGGGTGCAGGTATTCTATGCCCAAGGCTGGAGCGTAGGAAATGTCTGTGAAACGCAGCCCAGCCAAAAGAAGTTCCAGCCGTCCCTTCATGTCGAAGAAGTCAAAGGCGGGTGGATTTTTCACATCCCAGGCTGAGGCAATTCTGACGCCCGTTAAAACAATGGCAAGTTTGCGCGGTTCATTTGGCAGGTCATTTTTGACTGGCTCAAAGACCGAACCGACTTCAAACAGGGCAAGAGATTCTGCTTTGGCGTTTTTCTCCGCCACTTCCAACACAGAAGCCAGCAGGCTGCGGCGCAGGACGCTTCTTTCGGGCGCGATGGGGTTGGCAATGCAGACGTAATCTTCTGCAAAGGCTGTTTGAAGACCCGCCCCCGGCAGCAACCGCGCTTCTCTTTCGGGAGAGGTCATACGGTAGGTGACGACTTCCTGCAAGCCAATTGCGATCAATTGGTCGCGCAGGTGTTCTTCCCATTCGTAGACGGGGTTTCCAACTTGCGGCGGCAGGGCATCTGCCATGGTGGTGGTGGGAATTTTGTCAAAGCCGTAAGAGCGGGCAACTTCCTCCAAGATGTCGGAAAGACCCACAACGCCTTCGTCAATATCCATGCGGTGCGGCGGGGTAGTAACCCGTAATTGATGATTGGTGATTTGGCACTTGAACTCCAGGCGGGTGAGCAGCGCAGAAACTTCCTCAAGAGTCAGGTCTATGCCGAGCAGTCGTTTTACATCTGTGGTGGTAACTTCAACCACCGAGTCTTTCTGCGGGAGGGGGTACACGTCTACAAGTCCTGGGGCAACTTTTCCGTTTGCCCAGGCTGCCATGTATTGCAAGCCAAGCGTAACGCCATGTTCGGCTAGGGCGGGGTGTACGCCGCGCGAAAAGCGGAACGAGGCTTCGGACGGCAGGTTGTGCTGTTTGGCGGTGCGGCGGATGTTGATGAAGTTCCACGCCGCGCCTTCGAGCAGAATATTTTTAGTTTGGAGGGTCACTTCAGATTCGGAGCCGCCCATCACGCCTGCCAAGGATAGCAAACTTTTTACGTCACAGACCAGCACGTTCATGGAGGTGAGTTTGCGGTTCACCCCATCCAGCGTAATAAGTTCTTCGCCGTCTTGCGCGGCACGGGTGGTGATTTTAATTTTCTTGCCGTCTGCGCGTTGCGCCAGCACGTCGTAATCAAAGGCGTGCAGCGGTTCGCCCAGTTCGAGCATGGCGTAGTTGGTCGCATCTACAATGTTGTTGATGGCGCGTATGCCTGCCAGTTTGAGTCGGCGTTGAATTTGGTAGGGGCTGGGTTTTATTTCCACATCCCGAATCAAACCCGCCACAAAACGCGGGTTTAGATTGGGGTCGGTAATTTCAACTTCAACAAGGTCTGTCACAGGCTGGGCGTTTAATGTGGAACGCTCCACGCGCAACGCTTGCTGGCGCGGTTCTCGTCCGAGTAGCGCCGAGAGTTCTCTTGCCACACCAATCACATTGGCGTTCCGCGCCATGTTAGGCAAAATAGAAATATCCAACACGGCATCGCCCATGTATTCGACGAGCGGCATTCCAACGGGCGCGTCATCGTCAAAGATGATGATGCCATCGCTTTCGTCTGTGATGCCCAATTCCTTTTCGGAGCAGACCATAGAGTAGGAGTCTACGCCGCGAATTTTGGCGCGTTTGAGGGTGGTCAAAACCAGCCCGTCGGCATGACCGTCATAGATGACTGCGCCCTCTTTGGCATACGCCACCTTAATGGGCTTGGGCAGTTTTCCTGCGCCTTTAAGGTGAAAGATGTTGGGCGCGCCGGTTAGCACCACCTGTTCTTTCAAGCCGTCAAACAGGTTCAGCAGGGTAAGTTTGTCGGCGTTGGGGTGCGGTTTTACTTCACGAATTTCAGCCACAACAAGCGTGTCTCGATTCCATGCAATGCCGCTGGTCTTGAACTCGTGTTTTTCGCCTTCTTTATAAATGGGCATTTCAAGACCGACGTACAAAATCTCGTCCACTTCCATACCGGCAAGGGTTAACTTTCGGGCAATGTCTTCAACAGACAACCCATCGAGATCAATAAAATCTTTTAACCATGAAATTGGTAACTTCATCATTCACTTCCTTTTGTTCACCACAAAGGGTCGCAAAGGAAAAAACATTAACCCTTTGTGTGCCTTCGTGTTTAATGGATTTTAGAACTGCTCCAAAAACCGCGCATCGTTGCCCCAAAAATAACGGATGTCGGTAATTTTATTTCTCAACATTAACTGGCGTTCAGTTCCCATGCCAAAGGCAAAACCGGTATAACGCCTGGGGTCGTAGCCGCCATTTTGCAACACATTGGGGTGAACCATGCCGCTGCCAAGAATTTCCAGCCAGCCCGAATTTTTACAAACCTGACAGCCTTTGCCGCCGCAGACGAAACATTCCACATCCACTTCGGCGCTGGGTTCGGTAAAGGGGAAGTATGAAGCGCGGAAGCGCACACGCGCATCCTGCCCAAACATGCGCCGCGCAAAATCAGTCAGGGTGCCTTTGAGGTCGGCAAAGGTGATACCCTCGCCGACTGCCAAACCTTCCACCTGGTTGAATTGAATCTCGGAGCGCGCCGTAATCTGCTCGTAGCGGTAGCACATGCCGGGCAAGGCAATACGAATGGGCGGCGGGTTGTGCGGGTTGGCAGCGGATGCTTCACGCATGGCGCGGACTTGACCGGGCGAGGTGTGGGTGCGCATTAAAATTGGGTTGTTTTCGCGCCCGTCGGCTTCCACATAAAAGGAATCTTGCATTTCGCGCGCGGGGTGATGCGGCGCAAAATTAAGCATTTGAAAATTCATCTCATCAGTTTCAACTTCGCGCGAGGTATAAACTTGAAAGCCCATCTCTGCCAAAATACTCAGCACGCGCCGCAGCTGCTGGGTGGAAGGGTGCAGCCGCCCAATGTGAACGCCGCGACCAGGCAAAGTTACATCCAATTTTTCTTGGGCAAGGGATTTTTCCAATGCGGCTTGCTTCACCGCCGCAGATTTTTCCTCCAGCGCGGCTTCGAGCGCCACCTTAACCTGATTCGCCGCTGCGCCAACGGCTGGCTTCTCTTCTTTGGTGAGTTTGCCAAACCCCGCAAAGACCTGCATCAACGGTGAACTGCGTCCCACGTTTGCCACGCGCCACGCATCCAGCGCAGGCTGGTCGCTAATGGGCGCCAGACTCTCCAGCGCAGATTTTTCGATCTCTTTCAATTTGTCCAACATGGTGCCTCCAAAAAGATAACCAACGGGGGTCCGAAGTCTTCTAACTTCGGATTCCTAAATACAAAACAAAATCCTCCCGCCCACAATGGGACGAGAGGGAATTCTCGTGGTACCACCCAAGTTAATCGCAATCGCCGTTTGAGGCTTGCGATTCGCTTTGCGCTGACAAACATCAGCCTCTCGAATAACGTGGAGAATACGGTTCAGACTACTGGAACATGGTTCACCTGAACGGCTCAAGGGGGAACTTCAACGGGGTTCGGGCGAGTGCAATCTCAACGCCTGCTTTGCACATCTCTGGCGGCTTCTATCCGTTTACTTTCCTCTGTCACAGCCTTTATTGGAATTGGCGTAATTATCTGCGGAATCAAGAGGCTGTCAAGGTGCGCGCCAGGTTTTAACGAGGCTCACGGCGAAGAGAATGAATCCCAGCG
>DYML01000048.1:6673-19790 GCA_020721605.1 Anaerolinea thermophila | reverse complement strand
TGTCAGTATATACAATCCTGACAAGTTATTTTATAATAAGAAAATAGACTGCTTACTTAGCCAGTTCGGCGGCGGCAACACGAATAGTTTGCACCGTGAAATTGGGATAATGTGCAGATGTTTAGCGGGTGTAGTTCAGTGGTAGAACGCTTGCTTCCCAAGCAAGATATCGTGGGTTCGAGTCCCATCACCCGCTCAAACTCAAAGTCGAGGATTTATCTACCTCGGCTTTTTGTTCTTATTCATTTGTAAGGTTGCTGTTATGCAAGTCGTTTTATCTTAAAGTAGAATTCAGTCCGGAGATAACCACTATGCCACAAGAAGTAAAAAAAATCACCATCCTCTATGTGGAAGACAATCCAGATAATCGAAGTTTAATCCGCAGGGTGTTGGAAGCAGAAAATTACACGGTTATTGAGGCAATTAATGCCAATGAAGCGCTGGGAAAACTTGAAAATGAAAAAATTGATCTGGTATTGATGGATATTAATATGCCAGACATGGATGGCTACACACTTACTGCCAAGATCAAGGCAATTAAAAAATTTTCCACAATCCCCATTCTTGCCGTTACAGCAAATGTCATGCGCGGTGATCGAGAAAAATCACTAGGGGCGGGATGTGATGGTTATATCCAGAAACCGATTGATATTGACACGCTTTCCCAGCAAATTGAGCGATTTATTACAAGGAGCACTAATGTCTGACCAAACACCTGTCGTATCAGATACACAACCCATCCGCAAACCCACTATTCCCAAAGATGCAGCGGTGCTGGTTGTTGAAGATAACGTTTCTAATTTTGTATTAATTGCGCGCATGTTGGGCTACCTCGGAATTCATTGCGAGTGGAAAACATCGGGCTATGAAGTTGTAGAATACGCAGATACCCTGCCACGCCTTGACTTAATTTTGATGGACATCCGCCTGCCATACGAAGATGGGTATGGCGCATTGAAAAAAATCCGTGCATCAGAACGATTTAAAACAGTACCGATCATTGCTGTCACAGCAGAAGCCAGCATTGAACAAATGAAAAAGGCAAAAGACTCGGGATTTGATGGTTTTCTAGGAAAGCCACTTGACCCCGATAGGTTCCCCGACCAGATACGCCGTATTTTAGGTGGAGAGCCGGTCTGGGAATATAGTTAACTATTAATGACAACAACTCAAGCGACTCCCAAACATGCCACAAAACAAAAAAGATTTAAGGGTAGTCTGGCGGGAACTCTTCTACGAACTCTCTTAATCTTTACATTTGTTCCTCTTGCCTTAATGGCGGGGGCAGCCTATTTTCGCACGCGGGCGCTTTTAGAAGAACAGGCAATTAGTCAATCTCAAAACTTGCTTGCCGCGCAAATCAAATTCATTGACCGCGAAACCATTAATAAAGAGAGTCAAATTGAGCATTTGCTTGAAAGCAGCGACTTTAAAATTTTATTGGAACTTGCTCTTCATGCGAACCCAAAAAGCACGGAATTTCGAGAAATTCGCAACGGGGTCATTCAGGAATTTGAAAATCTAAACAAGCAAGAAGAAGCAACCGTATTTGATCAATTTCTCATACTAGACCCAAGTGGAAATATCAAAATTTCCAGTAACGCAAAATGGCAGGGTTCTACACTTAATACTCTGGTTTTCGAGCAAACCTCAAAAGAATATCCGTCCATAATGACCTATGGGCTTTTGCCGCTTTATAAAAATGAGCTAATTCTTGTTACCATGCAACAATACAAAACCAAAGGGGGGTCAATCATTGGCTCCATTGTGGGCATTACAGAAAAGAAAAAACTGCAAAAACTGATCCAGCCATTAAATAATTTATCGCCACTGGCATCCACTTATTTTATATTATCTGATCAACAGTTTATTTATAGCGAACCAGAAACGGGCATCTTTACGCCATTCGAATCAAAATCAAAAAACGAAATTAATGCCGTATTTTCACAATTGATGACGCAAAACACCTTGCAGCCCAAGTCGTTATCTACAATCACTCAAAAAGGTGAAACGGCAATTGCGCAAGTTCAATGGTTTCCAAGAATACAAGCCGGCATTGTGCTTGAAACAAAAACAAACACAATCCACGGGCAACAAATGACAAGCCTGCTGCCCTTTACGATTTTATTAATCTTGGGAGCGCTCCTCACATCTGGCGTGGTTATGATCATTGGCGTTAACCGCATCATCGGACCTTTGCGCTCACTTTCAAATATCGCCGACGAATTTTCCAGTGGAAACTGGAGCCACCGCGCTAAAGTAGAAAGAGGTGATGAAATTGGGGTACTAGCCCGCTCCTTCAACCAAATGGCAGACGAGTTGGAAAAATCATACCGATCTCTTGAACATAAGGTAGATGAAGGTGAGAAGCAGATCCGTGCCACAGCAGAGATAGCGCAAAATATTACAGTGTTTTCAAACCTTGAAGAAACCTTCAGCAAAACGACTGAGCTTCTTGCCACGCAGTTTGAGTTCAACCAAACCAGTATTTTTCTGGTAGATCGCAATGGAAAATATGCCGAGTTCAAATCTGGTTTTGGTGCGGCAACAAAAGACCTGATAAAAACAAAATACAGACTGTTGGTTGATGCAAACTCCAGCATTGGATGGGTTTGTGCCAACAATAAAGAACACATTGTGCCTGACGTGCAAAAAGACCCACTTGGCTTAAATCCAAGATTACTCCCAGACACGCGCTCTGAAGCAAGTATGCCAATTTCGCTAGGAGATTTAGTTTTGGGAGTTTTGAATGTACAAAGTACGGAAGCGGATATATTCAACACAGACACCATCATTATGCTGCAAACTGCCGCCAGCCAAATTGCGACAGCCATTCAAAAAATTACGCTAACCGAAACAAGTCAGATCGGATTTGAAGAACTGGCGCGGCTTTATCGCTCCAGCAAACTCATTGCAGAAGCAAACACCAGGCAAAAGGCGCTGGAGATTGGCAGCAAGGTGCTCAAGGAAGCGCCCTACCCTATTATCCTGCTTCATAATCAAAACAAAATCCTGAAAGTATTTTCATACACCGATAAAACAAACAAAGAGTTAGAACAAAAGATAAACTTCCCTGAATTTAGCGAAGCGGATCTGGAAGATATAAAAAACTATCTGGCGAACGGAGAAGTATTTGCGGTGTTAGACAGTGAAGAGGTTCCGTCTGCGTTAAAAAACTTAATGGCGATGCTGGAATTTGACAACGCCGCATACCTGCCCATAAAATCACAAGAAGACATAGCCGCCATCCTTGTAATCGGCAGTCGAAAAGGCAACCTTTCAAACGCTGCCATCCAGCCTTATATCAACCTTGCAAGTTTAATTTCCATCACAATGGAAAAAGCAAGCGCAATGGAGGAAACAAAGAAAAGCCTGTATGAAGCAGAGGCGCTGGCATCCATCAATGAAGCCGTAGCAACATCTCCAGATCAGAACGCATTCTTTGCAGCCTTACACAGCAAAATACGGCAAATCATTGGCGACTACAATTTAACAATTGCGCTCTACGATGAAAAAAGCAATACCATCAGCATTCCATTTAGTTACGAAGACGAAAAAATTTCCGCGCTAGAATCATTTCCGCTCGGAGAAGGCTTAACCTCCATTTTATTGCGCACACATCGCCCATTGATGCTTGTGAAAGACGTGGAGCGAAAAGCCCTCGAACTTGGCGCAAAGATTGTAGGAAAACCGGCTCGCTCATGGATGGGCGCGCCAATGTTCATCCAAAACAAACCAATTGGAGCGTTAATCATTCAAGATGCAGATAATGAAAACGCATTTAATAAAGATGATCTGAAACTCTTTACCACCATTGCCGGTCAAGTTTCTGGAGTCATCAATAACAGCCACCTGCTGGAAGAAAGCCAGCGCAAAGCAATGCAATTGGAGACTGCGGCAGAAATTGCGCGTGACATCAGTGGATCGCTTAATCTTGATGATCTTCTGATAAAAGCAGTCAACTTTATTCGTGAACGCTTTAATTTTTACCATGCGGCAGTATTTCTGCACGACCTATCAGGCGATTTCACCATCATTCGCGAAGCAACGGGCGAAACCGGGCTTGAAATGAAACGCAGCGGTTATAAAATTGGCATCGGTTCAAAATCAATTGTTGGGTTTGTAAGCAGTAGAGGTGAGAAACTGGTAGTAGACAATACCACCAAAGACGCAACCTATTACGCAAACCCACTCTTTCCCGATACACGGTCAGAAGCGGCTTTTCCGCTAAAGGTTGGCGAGCGTATTCTAGGCGAAATTGACGTACAAAGTACTCAGGCATACGCCTTCACAGAAGACAAATTGCGCAGTTTACAAATCCTTGCAGACCAAATGGCAATCGCAGTGGTCAATACGGAATTGTTCTCAGAAACCCAGGAACATCTATCACAGCACCGCCTTCTTCATCACATCACCACAACTGCCGCCTCCGGCACCACGCTGGAAGAAGCGCTGGAAAGCGCAGTTAATGGGTTGAAAGTAAGCCTTGGCGGAGACCGCGTCACCATTCTTTTAACCAACAAAGAGAAGAACACCCTTGAAGCAAAAGCCGCAACCGGGTACGCAGAAGATATTACAAAAATCAACATCCCAATTGGCAGCGGAATTACAGGCTGGGCAGCCGCGCACAAACGTCCGCTTCGCGTAAAAAATGTTGCAGAAGACTCGCGCTACATTTTAATCAGTTCAAACACAAAATCCGAATTAGCAATACCGCTTGTATACCGCAATGAGTTACTTGGCATATTAAATGTAGAAAGCGAAATGACTGACGCTTACACCGAAAATGACGAAGAAATGCTCCGCACACTTGGCGGAAGTCTTGCCGCCATTATTGCCAACGCGCGCCTGCTTGAACAAATTCGCGTACAGGCAGAGCGTGACCGGCTCATTTATGAAGTGAGCAGCAAGATACGCAGATCAACGGATATTGAGTCCATTATGGCAACAACAGCAAATGAATTAAGCAAACTGACTGGAGCAGGCTACACAAAGATACAGATCAAACCCAGTAATAACACGAAGACGGAAGGTATTTAACAATGACAAACAATTCTTCCGACCACATAATGTCCAACGCTGAAGAAGCCACGCGCCTGCTATATAAAAATTGGCGCGAAAAATTTATAATGCCGCTTCTCATTGGCGCGCTGATCATTGGTGTGTTTGTCTTAATCCCCGCCGTACAAAGCGCAGGGAGCCTGATTATCAAGGCAATTTTCATTGCATCCTATGTTCTAACAGGCATAGTCACAGTCATACGCTTTTCTTATTTTATAAGAATCAGCGTCTTCCTTCTTAGTATCTATGCACTTGGGCTAAGTGAATTAATTAGATATGGAATTTTAGGCGACGCCACATTTTTCTTTTTAGCGCTGATTGTTTTTGGCACACTACTACTCTCTCCGCAAGCAGGCATCACTGCAATGGTTGCAGATACATTGACAACCCTGCTAATTGGCTGGTTGATGTTAAGTGGAAAAATGACGCCGCTAAACTCATACACATCCCCTGCTGTATTTCAAGACTGGCTCAGCGGCGGCGGCATGATCGTCATGTTTGGAGCAATTATCATCCTCGGATTTCAACGCCTTGAAAAAGCATTTCTCGAAGCGCAAGCACAAATTGATATTAATTTAAGCACCATCAAAGACGAGCGAAACAATCTTGAAAAAAAAGTCGCCGAGCGTACCCAGCAATTACGCAAAGTCAACGACATTGGGCGCACAATCAGCGCCATCTTAAACCCTGACGAACTGCTCACCCGCGCAGCAAATATAATAAGTGACGAATTTGAATGCTATTACACAGCAATCTTTTTAACAGACGCTTCAAGTCAATGGGCTGAATTAAAAGTGGCAACTGGAAACGCCGGACAAGTATTGCTAAAAAATAAATATCACCTGGACATAAACGGAAAAAACGCAGTCGGTACAGCAATTCGCAACAAACAGGCTTACATTATTTCAGACATTGAATCTAGTTCGATTCGGCTGGATAACCCCCTATTGCCCTATACCCGCAACCAAATAGCAGTGCGGTTCGACAACCCACTGCTCCCCAATACCCGCTCACAAATCACAATTCCACTCACAGTTGGAGAGAATGTAATCGGCGCACTGGAAATGCACTCCACAAAAGAAAACGCATTTATTCAACAAGATGCAGACGCCTATGAAAACATGGCAAATCAAATAGCCATTGCCCTTGAAAACTCTCGCCTATTCAGAGAAGCCGAACAAAGTTTGCATGAAATGAGCGCAACACAGCAGCAATACCTGCAAGGAGTCTGGCAGTCACTTACTTCTGAGCAAAAATTTGAGCACACCATTGGCAACAGCGACACAGCCGGAAAACAGGAAATTGAAATTCCACTTACCCTGCGTGACCAAAAAATTGGCCAGATTAACATGTCCAGCATTGAAGAGTGGACACCTGAACAAAAAAGCATAATCGAATCAGTTGCGTTGCAGGCAGCGCTTGCCCTGGAAAATGCACGACTGGTGGAAGAAAGTCAATCCATTGCGATGCGTGAAAGATTTCTAAATGAAGTTACTTCCAAAATATGGGCTTCGACAACCATAGACAGCATCCTGCAAACAACTGTACGAGAGTTGGGGCGGGCGCTCGAAGCCACCGAAGTAGATATAGAAGTGACCATGAGCAAAGAAAATGAATAGTAAAACTCCGCTTACTCAACCTGCCAAACAGGAAGATATCAAGCCAGCCTCATTTGACTACAAAGACTGGCGCGAATATTTTATTATATCCACCCTGCGAATTACCTCTGTCGTAGGCATAGCCATCATTGCAATCTCCTTTTCCACGGCAAGCGTCACAGACCGTATATTATTTCTCAGCCTGTACCTTGTTTTACTGGTAATCACTCTTTCAAATACAAGTTACACAATCCGCGCCTTTCTTTTGCTTTTTATTATTTTTACAGTAGGCGTAAACTCAATTCTTGCTTGGGGACCGTGGCTTGATGGAAGCATCTTTTTCATGGCATTTATCACCATGTCTGCCCTGTTATTTGACGAACACATTGATGTGATTACACTGCTAATCAGCATTTTCACATTCGCAGTCGTAGGCACCTTGCAGCAAATGGGCATTCATAAATTTTTAGCGGATGGTGTGCCTGCTACAACACCAATTGACTGGATTTCATATACAATTAATTTTTCAACACTTAGCATAATTCTTATCGTTGCCATCAATCAATTCAAAAAAAAATTCACACAAGTTTTTCAAGACATACAAAACACACTCAAAACTCTCGCAACAGAACGCGACCAATTGGAAAACAAAGTACTAGAACGAACCCTGGATTTGGAAGCACGGGCAATGCAACTTCGATCCGCAGCCATCATCTCCAGAACTGTTGCCGAGCTGCAAAATATTTCCGAATTAATGGAAAGCACAACAAAATTAACAGCGGAACAATTTGGCTACTATCACACAGGTTTATATCTTCTGGATAAACAAAAAAAGACTGCGTTTCTGCAAGCGTCTTCTTCTGACGACGCAAAAGAACTTATAGGGCAAGGGTTTCGCATAGAGCCAGACAGGCGCAATATAATCAACCTGGCAATTCAAACTAAAAACCCACAAATCACATCAGACGCCGACAAAGCAAGTTTTATCAGCGACACTAACTTTCCACTTACACGCTCACGCATGGTATTGCCGCTTACAGTTCGGAACAATGTAATTGGAATATTAGACATACATTCAGAACAGCCACAGGCATTCAACGCACAAGACGCGGAGATATTACAAACGCTTGCCGACCTGGTGGCAATTTCAATTGACAATGTAGATTTAATTAATGAAACAAAAAACTTAGTACAGCAACTGGAAGCAAGCAAATCGAACCAAATCCATGAAATATGGACAAAGTTTACGAGCCGCCGACAACCCGCCTATCAATACACACCGGCTGGGGTACGCCCAATATTTAGCAACAACGCGCAACAAAGCGAAGATGGATTACGAGTTCCATTAATTTTGCACGGACAAAATATAGGAAACATCACCCTAAAAAGAAAAAACTCAACTGTAATATGGTCGGAACGTGAGCGCATATTAGTAGAAAAAGTTGCCAGTCAAGTGGCACTTGCGCTTGAAAACAACCGCCTTGTAGATGAGACGCAAAAAAATGCACTACGCGACCAAGTAATAGCCAATATCTCCGCCCGCATTCGAAAAAATCTTGACGTTGAATCTGTGTTGCGCATCGCCACATCTGAACTACGCCAAGCGCTGGATTTAAAAGAAGCCGAGATCAGCATTGGCGGCTCGCAAACCGAAAATAATATTTTCAGAAAAAATACAGACACATTCTAAATAAATCAATTTCAATTATGAAAACGTACAGACAACAAAGAGGCGTTTTGTGAATCAACTAAGAAGCCCTATTACCTGGCGGCTAACTCTATTGTTCTTATTTTTAGCGCTGATCCCAACCAGTATTGTGGTTTATTTTGTGCAACAACAAGTGCGCGGCAGCATCATTGACACACAATTAAAATTTGTAAGAGACCATGCCCGTCTCTACTCGGTCAGCATGGAGAATGACCCCGGAAAAGAACAAAAAATCGCAACAAGCATGACAAACACAACCGAGGGAGAAAGCCTCCTCCTGATTGCAAAAAATGGAACCTACCTGGCACATTCAAACTCTGAAAAAATCGGTCGCTCTGCGTTAGAAGACCTGAGTTTTGAAACCTTGCAAAAATTATTGGCGAGAGAATCCACAAGTATTTTAGATGAAGAAAACGGACAGTTAATTGGCTCCTACCGAAAATCTTTAAATGACCCACTGGCAGTATCTATTGCCAGCGTTAAACAAAAAACCGCAGAAGTAGATTTGCTTACCCGCAACCTTATCTATCAATTATCAATCGCGCTGATTATTTCAGCATTAATTGGCGGCAGTGCAATTTTATACACACTACGCCCGCTCGTCGGGCTTGCGAAATACGCAGATGAAGTAGGCAAAGGCAATTTTGATTTTCAATTCGACGACAAAAAACTACGCGGCGAACTGGCAATTCTTTCCACCAGCATCAAAGGATTTGTTGCAAACACACAAACATCCATCGCGCTACTTGAAAACCGTGTAGCAGAACGCACCCAAGAACTGGAGTATCGAAGTAAATTATTGCGGGCTGTCGCAGATGTTGGCAAAGCCATTACCTCATTCCGCGATCTTTCCGAACTGTTACAGCAAGCCACTTACCTCATTCACGAAAATTTTGGATACTACCACGCGGGAATTTTCCTGCTGGATGAACATAAAGAATATGCCGTGCTAAGTGCAGCCAATAGCGAAGGCGGACATCGCATGTTGGAAAAAAATCACCAACTCAAAGTTGGTGAAACAGGCATCGTGGGATATGTCACCCAAAACGCAAAAGCCCGCATAGCGTTGGACGTTGGAACAGACGCAGTTTACTTTGACAACCCCGACCTGCCTAAAACGCGCTCAGAAATGGCGCTTCCACTTGTCATCGGCGGGCAGGTTCTTGGCGCACTGGATGTACAAAGCACAGAATCGCAGGCTTTTTCTGAAGAAGATATTTCCACCTTGCAAATACTTGCGGAGCAAATAGCAATTGCCATTCAAAACGCAAATTTATTTAACGAATCCCAAAAAGCGCTTGAAGCCGCCAGCAGAAGTTCCGCCGAAATCAGCCGCGGCGCCTGGAGCAAAATTTTACAAAACCAATCACGCGTGGGATTCATTGCAACACCCAGTGACACAATACAAGTTCATTCGGAAAACCTTGAATCAAATCTTGCCAAAGCCATTGAAACAGGAGATATTATTCTAGGAAACGATGGGGTAACAATCAGCGTCCCCATCAAAGTCCGCGACCAAATTATTGGAGCCATTCGCCTGAAGAAATCTGAAATTTCAGAAGCATGGACTCAAGATGAAACAAACCTCGCCATTGCACTATCAGATCAACTGAGTGGCGCACTGGAAAGCGCGCGCCTGTATCAAGAATCGCAACAACAAGCCAGACGAGAAACGCTCATTTCGGATATCTCAGCGCGTATCAGCGCCGTCTCACAAACCGATGCAATTTTACGCGAAACAGTACAAGAACTTGGTCAAACCCTCGGCAACACGTCAGTCACCTTCCAGATATTAAATGAATTTAGAGAACAAAATCTGATAAAGGACAGCGAAGACCTGACTGCGTTTGGCAAGAGCAGGAAAATCAGGGATTAATATGCATACACTCGAAAAACTTCGCAATTATTTATTTGATGAACAGTTTGGTGAAGAACCAGGACAGCGCATTGAAATACTGGTGACATTAACGCTTGGAGTGCTGTCTACATTATTGCCGGCTCTAATTTATAAAAACCCCATAACGCTCATTGCTTCAGCGGTTACAAACAGCATTGCCCTTTTCACCCTGTATCAAGCGTTTCGATACAGATATAAATATTTAATATTATTTCCAATTGTCACTTCCTTTTCCATTTGCCTCGTCACAATTGTTGAAGGCGCAGGCACACATGACCTGCTTTGGATGGGGAATTTAGGGCTTTTTCTACTGGCAAACATAAACAACAAAAAAAACATATTCCCCCCTTTAATATTGGGATTTATTATGATCGCCACCTTTGCAGCCACCGGAGCCGCCGAAATTAACAACCTGCTGCCCAATCCGTACGAAACAAACGCGCAGTATGTTTACCTGAACTCATTTTTTTTCGCGACGATGATGGCTGCCATTATTGCCATATTTCACAGACACCATACACTTTTACGCATGATAAATGAAAGCAAAAGCGTTCAAATAAAAAACAACCTGGAACTTCAAGAAATTAATAAAACCCTGGAAACCCGTATTGAATTACGCACTCGTGATCTAAGTGAGACCAACGAAAAAATAAAAGAACGCGCAACCCGCTTTCAGACGATTGCTAACATATCACAAGGAATTTCCTCCAAAATAGAACTACGCCCGCAAGAGTTACTGAGCTACATCACGCAGACCATCAGTGAAAAACTTAATTTTTATCATGTTGGCATATTTCTAATAGATGAAAACCACGAATACGCGGTTTTACGCGCAGCCAACAGCCAGGGCGGGCAGCGAATGCTTGAACGCAACCATCAATTAAAGGTAGGAGGCACAGGAATTGTAGGGTATGTTTCGCAGGGAGGTCGTCCACGCATTGCGCTTGACGCAGGCACAGACGCAGTCTTCTTTAATAACCCCGACCTGCCAAAAACACGATCGGAAATGGCAATTCCTCTTAAGTATGGCGCTCAAACCATTGGCGTATTGGATATTCAAAGCACCCTTTCTTTCGCGTTCAAAGATGAAGACGCAGACCTCTTAAGTACGCTCGCCAATCAAATTGGAATAGCCATTAATAGCGTGCTGATGAACGAGCACGCCGGCTACATGATTCGATCTCGCAAAGCCAACAAATACAGCGACCCTGCCAGTGAAAAACAAGCAACAAGTGGGTACTCATTTTCTGCCGACGGAACAATTACAACCGCAAAAGCCATAAGCAGCCCAATTGTAGATAAAGCCCTTGCAACCGGTGAAACCGTAATTCTTTCGCAGTCAACAAACAATACCCGCCCCACACTGGCAATCCCTGTAAAATTTAGAGATCAGATCATTGGCGTTATTCACATTGAAGCAGATGAAGGAAATAGAAAATGGGCAGATGACGAAATAACATTGGTGCAATCCATTTCCGAACGCGCTGCATTTGCACTCGAAAACGCCCGTCTATTTGAAGAAACAAGCCGCCGCGCAGAACAGGAAGAAACCATCACGCGCATCACATCGCAAATTGGGTCATCCACAGATTTTGACCGCATCCTGCAAACTACCATTGAAGAACTTGGGCGTACGCTAGGCGCAAAGCGCACCTTTATTCAGCTGGAAACCTCCAATACAAACGATGTGCCAACGCATCAGTTTACAACGGATTAAAAGGAAAATATGATGAACATCCCTAACGTCCGTAATACACCAGAGTTAGAAAAAATCAATCGCGCAGATGCAAACAAGCAACGACGAGCCAATACCCGCAGAGTAAATTTAGACATAAAACTGCCGCTCATGGTGATTTCTCTGCTTTCGCTCTCCTTTCTCATTTTCACAATCATCAGCGTCAGGCAAATCAAATCGGCTTTAACCGACACCCTAAAAAATGAACTTGTGGCACAAACAAACTCAAAAGCCGAGATTATTCGCACCAACCTGATCTGGACCAGAAGCACAGCCATTGACCTCGCAGCAGCGTCAGAAATTGTAAATTTCGACGAAGACAGCATTCTGAAAATTATTCACAACACACTGGCGCATAATCAGCAAGTATATGGTTCAACCATTGCCTATGAACCCTATCAATTTAAGCCCGATCTTTACTATTGGGCGCCTTATTACAATCGTTTGTCTGATACCGAATTTCAATTTACCCAACTGGGAAACTCAGACTATAACTACTACAAATGGGACTGGTACACGCTGCCAAAAACAAATGGCGTACCCGTCTTATCTCCCCCGTATTTTGATTTTGGCGGCGGCAATATTTGGATGGTTACCTGGAGCGCGCCTTTCTTCAACAAAGACGGAGATTTTATGGGCGTGGCAACAGCAGATATTGCATTTTCGCAAATTCAGCAAACCATCAGTCAAATAGAGGTTGGGCAAAAAGGCTACGCCTTTTTGCTGGACTCTAAGGGAACAATTTTAGGCATTGGAGAAAATGCGGGAGGCTATTACGAAGCCATGGCAGACTCCATGCTGACGGCTACCTACTCGGCAAAAGCCAAAAACTGGAAAGGTTTGATAGACGGAATGATAAAAGGCGACACCGGCTTTACTGAATCGGTAGACCCACAGGGAAACGCTGTATTTGCAGCCTATGCCCCGGTTGGGCTGGATACTGGCTGGTCATTGGCATTGATCTTCCCACAAGATGAACTTTTTCAAAAAGCGTCCTCCCCACAAAACTCACTCATCTTTTACGCAAGCTTTACAGTGGCGATTTTTGGAATCATTCTATACTTGCTTACTCGATCAATTACACAACCGCTTCGCCGTTTAACACTACATGCCAGTCA
>DYML01000048.1:0-6573 GCA_020721605.1 Anaerolinea thermophila | reverse complement strand
AGCATTACGATTGGCGCACTCGATATTCAAACAAATACAGAAGCAGCGTTTAACGAGCAGAACATAACTGTCCTTCAATTATTGGCAGATCAATTAGCCGCCGCCATTGAAAACGCACAATTAGTTCAACGCGCAGAAGGAACTTTTGCCGAGCTAAACAACGCCTACCGCCAGCAAACCCAAACTGTCTGGCAAACCACCACCAACCAATATAATCACCCCGCCTATGAATATGACGGATTTCAAATACGACCCATCCCCAACCACTTGCCGCCCCATCTACTAAAGCAATTGGAAGACGGAGAAGCAATTGTTGTAAAAGAAAACAAAGACCATGAAGACGGTCGAAAAAAAACAACACTCATGGTTCCGTTGATGGTACTAAAACAAATCATTGGCGTAATTGGACTGGAGCGAGACGACGTAGACCACAAGTGGACAAATGAAGAAATTTCCATTGCGCAAGCCGCCGCAAATCGGGCAGGGATTACGCTGGAAAACGCCCGTCTGCTTGAAGAAAGCAGACGCCGTGTAAAAAAAGAACGCGCCATCTTTAACGCAACAGCACGCATTGGAACAGCATTAAACATTGGAAATATTTTACACACCACCGCAGAAGAAATAGAACGCATCATAAGCAATTCAGAAGTAATTTTTCAATTCAATAACGACAATGCTACTTCAACAAATGAAGAATAAAGATGAAATACAATATTGTCAAAACCTATTACAAATAAAAATTCACCCGCTCTACCGCCCCACCATTATTTCTTTTCCTGGACATTTGCAAGATGAATCAATCACCTGAAAAATTAGAATTTTCGCCAAAAAATTGGCGCACTGACTTCCTGCGTGCAATCTTGCTTGGAGCAAGCGTGCTTGGGTTATTTGCAATTGTTCCTGTCATTTTTGGCACAACACCCTCCACCTCCATTGGGTTTTACATTGAGGTCTACCTCATTTTGCTGCTGATCACATTTCTACCAATTCCAGTTTCAATTAAATCTGCAACGGTAATTTTCTTATTTTTTAGCCTTGGGATTTTAGGGTTGGTGGAATCAGACATACGCAGCACAGCACCCATATTCATACTGGGCGCAATAACCATATCAGCCCTTTTATTTTCATGGAGAACTGGCTGGGTGGTTACAGGAATCAGCATGTTATTTTTGCTGGGGTTTGGCGGGCTAATTTCAAGTGGAACAATAACCATTGCCAACCTGGAAGTAACACCAGAGTATATAAGAAACTGGCTAAGTGAAAGCGCAGCCGTACTTCTACTGGCAATGATCCTTATCAACGGAATTCGACTGATACAAAATGATTTTATTCAAGCGCAAGACCGCACCCAGTCCATTCTGGATTTGGCAAAAAAAGAAAATATAGCCCTGGAGCGGCGCATAGAAGAGCGGGCAAAAGATTTAGCCATTGCCACCCAAGTTAGCGCACGCCGCGCAAAAATGTTTCAGGCAGTGGCACAAGTTACACGCGCCATTACCTCCACGCAAAACCTGCAAGACCTGCTGCCGCAAATTACACAAGCGATCAGCCAATATTTTGATTTTTATCATACCGGTATATTTTTAATTAATACAGGTAAAGATTACGCCATACTCAGCGCAACAAACAGCGAAGGCGGGCAAAAAATGCTTGAGCGCAATCACAAACTACGCGTAGGGCAAGTTGGTATTGTTGGGTATGTTGCAGGAACGGGAAAACCACGCATTGCGCTGGACACAGGCGCAGACGCCATATACTTCAACAACCCCGACCTGCCCGAAACACGGTCTGAAATGGCGCTCCCACTACAAATAAATAACCAGATCATTGGCGTTCTTGATATACAAAGCACCGAGCCAAACGCATTCAGCCGCGAAGATATTGAAATTCTACTAACCCTGGCAGACCAGGTTGCAGTGGCAATTATTAATGCCCGCGCCTACGAAGAGACCCAAAAGAACATCATTGAATCTGAAATGCTCTATCGGCAAGATATGCAAACAGGCTGGAAAAAGTTTTCTCAATCACAAAAAATTGCCGGCATACGCCGAATTGGAATGAACTCAAGTATTTACACAAAGCCAATGATATTAGACGGCACAACAGAGGTAATCAACTCTGGCGAGATATATTTCAAAAATGACAAAGCCTCACAAATGACAATGCCCGTAAGGCTGCGTGATCAAATTGTTGGCATGATTAATATTAAAACAGATAGAACCCACAAATGGACGGATGACGAAAAAGATATTATTGCCGCCATCGCCGAACGCGCAGCGCTCTCTGTTGAAAGTGCGCGCCTGCTGGAAGAAAGCCGATCAGCGACGGATAAAGAACGCGCCATTGGTGAAATTTCGGCAAAGATCAGCACCAGCACCCAAATTGAAACAATCCTAAAGACTGCAGTTAGAGAATTAGGACGCCAAATTGGAGACGCTCAAATATCAGTTGAAATTGAAAATAACAATGAAGAATAAAGAAAACGACCCAATATTTTTGAGGTGCAAACTGTGAACAAAAGCCCAGATCACGCGCGAATTAACGACACACAACGTTACGCCATGTTTGGCGCCGCCTTCGGATTCACGTTTCCTCTCATTGGAACCCTGCTTGAGATTATTTTCTCCAACCTGCCGCTCAACATCGCAAACATGCTTTATATTCAACGCACAGACCCTTTATTGTGGGTGGTAGACTCGGCGCCGATTGTCATTGGGTTACTCGCTGGGTATGCCGGCTTTAAGCAGGACATGCTTTCGCAAAGCAACCAAAAATTACGCGCAAGCGAACAGGAATTAAAAAATAATCAAGTAAATCTTGAAAAATATACAGATGCCCGCACGGTTGAATTAAGAATTGCAAATGAGCAAATTAAACACCGCACCACCCAATTTGAAGCCATTGCCCGCATCTCGCAGACAATTAGTTCAATACAAACACTGGAAGAATTACTACCGCAAATTACAGAAACTATTTCGGAACAATTTGGCTTTTACCATGTCGGCATCTTCCTGTTGGATAGCAAAAAAGAATATGCAATACTGGCAGCGTCGAATAGCCAAGGCGGACAAGCAATGCTTGAGCGTAATCACCGCCTGCTGGTGGGCGGAACAGGAATTGTGGGCTTTGTGACCAACACCGGGCAATTACGCATTGCGCTTGATGTTGGCCAGGAAATAATCTACTTTAATAATCCCGACCTGCCAGAAACGCACTCCGAAATTACACTGCCCCTCCGCATTGGCGCCAATATATTTGGCGCGTTGGATGTACAAAGTACAGAAATAAATGCATTCTCACAGGAAGATGCAAATACACTTTCAATATTGGCAGATCAGGTAAGCATTGCCATTCAAAATTCGCGGTCCTATCAACAAATTCAAGAAGCGCTGGCGCACGCCAAAATCGCATCTATGCAGGCGAGCAACCAACAATGGAGTCAATTTTTAACGCGCACCCCAGTGGAAGGGTATTACTTTAATGGTGTTGATATAAAAAGCCTAAAACCGTCTGACAAACAACGCGCCCATAGTCTTTCTGTACCGATCATGCTGCGCGGCACGCGCATTGGCACACTCAAACTAAGCACAGCGGATTCAAACCGCATGTGGACTGATAATGAAGTGGATATTGCAAAAGCAACGGCTGAACGCACGGCAATTGCCATTGAAAATGCGCGCCTGCTTGAAGAATCTAAAAAAAGAGAAACAAAAGAGCGCACAATTGGAGAAATATCTGCAAAAATTGGCAGTTCCAGCAACCTTGAAAGCATACTCGAAATTGCCATTCGAGAATTGGGCAACAATCTGCCAGAAACAGACATTGCGATTCAATTTAAAAATAATCAGGAGACTGAATGACTCAAAGATTATTTAGCCCGCCAAAGTTTGAAACAGAAGAAGAGAATTTCCGCGCAAAATTCATCAATGGGTTTAGCTGGGCAATCATTTTATTAATTTCAATAGCCCTCATACCAAATTTAATTCCAGGCATAGACAAAAGCGCAGACACCACAATCAGCATTCTCGTCAGTTTGATATTCGTCATGCTTTTGTCGCTTTACTTCTTGCACAGAAAAAATTTGCGCGCCAGCGGAATTGTGATTGTAGTTCTTGGTTGGATAGGGCTTGGCATACAGGCATATACAGCGGCTGGAGCCAAAGATGTTATTGTAATTGCCTATATTGCAATCGCTTTGCTGGCAAGTATTATTATTAACTGGCGCACCGGAAGCGCAGTCATACTTCTCAGTATTGGGGCTATTTGGGCGCTTGCAATTCTTGAAGGCAACGGGTTGCTGCAACCAAAACCTCTCGGACCTATTACATACTCACGCGATATTTCACTAATATTTTTGGCGATTGCGGTGTTAATCTATTTCAGCACTACAAGTTTAAGGGAAGCAATTACCCGCACAGCCAAAAGCGAACAGCATTTGCTATCTTCAAATAAAAATTTGCAAGAGATCAACCAAAACTTGGAAGAACGTGTAAGCCAACGCACCGCAGAGCTGGACAATGCAAATCGTTTTAATTCAAAACGCGCCCGCCAATTTGAAGCAATATCACAAGTTGTACGCGCAATTTTATCCACACAAAATTTGGAAACGCTCCTGCCGCAAATCACAAATGTAATCAGTGAGCAATTTCATATTTATCATACGGGTATTTTTTTGGTGGATGACAACCGCGCGTTTGCAGTCTTGCGCGCAGCAAACAGCGAAGGCGGAAAAAGAATGTTGGCACAAGATCACAAACTTGAAGTAGCGCAATCTGGCATTGTTGGATTTGTGAGCGCTTCAGGGCAACCGCGCCTTGCGCTCGATGCCGGTTCGGATGTTGCGTTTTTTAATAATCCAGACCTGCCGAATACCCACTCAGAAATTGCGCTGCCGTTACGCTCTGCTGGACAAACCTTTGGCGTGCTAGACCTGCAAAGTGAGGATGTTAATGCCTTCAATCAAGATGATGTTGAAATTTTAATCCTACTGGCTGATCAAGTGGCAATTACCATAAAAAACACTCTAATTTTAGAGGAGGCAAGGGAAGCATTTTCAAAATTCCAGCGTTCAACAAATGATGAGACGTATCAATCTTGGAAAATACTGCAACCAAAATCCATAGGGTTGGGCTTGCAATTAACTGGGTCAAAAATAAAGCCGCTAACCGTCCCGCTTGGAGGGAAACACATTCAACAAGCATTTAATCAAAACAAGGCAATGCTTTCAAGCGAAGACAATGCATCTTCAAGCCTCGCAATTCCCATTCGTTTACGCGGGCAAGTTGTTGGTGTCATAAATTTAAGCACACGAAACAAGAAAAAAATATCGAGTGACAATGCTGATATTGCGAAGGCGGTAACAGACCGGCTTTCGCTTGCAATTGAAACAGCAACGCTGCTTCAATCCACACAACATCGAGCAGACATTGAGCGCCTTACAACCCATATTTCATCAAAGATCAGTTCGTCCACCAGTTTTGACACCATCTTACAAACGGCAGCGCAAGAATTAAGCAAGGCGCTGGGCGGCTCAGACGTACTAGTGCAAATCGAACCAATTTCCATTGAAGATGGAATGGAAAAATAAGCACAGGCATAAATTCTAATGAAAAAAAATCTTGCAACCAAATTTGCAATTGTAGTTTTACTCACATCCATGCTGGCAGCCTGCGCAGAATTAAAACCTGCACAAAATATTACAGCCCCCCCGCTGCGCATTGAGTTCACGCAATGGTGGGGAGACTACACCCTGCTTGTAGCGAAAGAAAAAGGTTACTTTGAAGAATATGGCGTAGAAGTAGAGCCGATATACTACGAAATATTTTCTGACACCTACCCGGATTTAGCATCGGGACAAATTGATGGCGCGCTAATAGCAGTCGGAGATGCCATCAACGTGGATCGCAGCAGCCCGATTAAAATAGTTGGCATTATAGACGATGGAGGCGATGACGCGGTGGTGGTTGGAACAGAGATTAACACCATAGAGGATTTGAGAGGTAAAACAATTGGAATGCAAACAGGCTCTCAATATGAAATGACTGTTGTTAAAATGTTGCAAAGTGTAAATATGAGTACGGGTGATGTTACTATTGTTTCATTAAATCCTGAGAACACTGTTGCAGCGCTTGAAAGCGGTCTGGTTCAGGCAGCAGACACTTGGGAGCCGTATTTATCTGACGCAAATGCAGCCGGCTACAAAACCATTTATCCACAAGAACAATTACACCTATTTCCAGATGTAATTGTATTTAACAAGGCAATTACAGACCAGAGACCGAAAGAGGTGAGGGCATTTCTCAAAGCATGGTTTAAGGCATTGGAATACCGTATGCAGCATGAAGGAGAAACACGGGATATTGCCGCCAAATATATGGGCATAAACGCCGAAGACGTACAGCCAGACAACAACGTAAATCTCTACACCATTAATGACAACAAAGAATTGTTTGACATACAAAAAGAGGAATCCATCTACTCCATCACAAAAATCACATCCGATTATCTAATTTCAATTGGAGTGGTAGTGGAAGAAATTGATCCGCTTAAGTTATTAGACGCGAGTTACCTCCC